>NBLI01000228.1 GCA_002084535.1 Candidatus Zhuqueibacterota bacterium 4572_119 | reverse complement strand
TTGGTAGTCCAAAAGACATTTCCCAGGTTGAAAATTCGATCACAGGTCAATACCTTTCAGGGAAAAAATGTATCCAGGTGCCAGATAAACGCAGACAGGGAAATGGGAATTATATCGAGCTTTTTGGCGCCCGGGGTAATAATTTAAAATCCGTAAACGCAAAAATTCCACTTGGGCTTTTCGTTTGTATCACAGGGGTTTCCGGGTCTGGTAAAAGTTCGTTGATCAATGAAACACTTTATCCAATTTTGCTAAAACATATTTATCACGGAAAAAAGAACCCTTTAAAATATGATAAATTTACCGGGCTAGAATATGTTGATAAAATCATCGACATTGACCAATCACCCATCGGACGAACGCCGCGGTCTAATCCAGCGACCTATACCGGTTTATTTACTCACATTCGTGATTTATTTGCTCAATTACCAGAAGCAAAAATTCGCGGTTACAAGCCGGGAAGATTTAGTTTTAATGTCAAAGGTGGACGCTGTGAATCATGCCAGGGCGACGGCATTATCAAAATTGAAATGCACTTTTTGCCCGATATTTATGTAACATGCGAAGTATGCAAAGGGAAACGATACAACCGCGAAACACTGGAAATAAAGTACCGGGGAAAGTCCATTTCCGACGTTCTGGATATGTCAGTTTCCAAGGCGCTGGAGTTTTTCAAAAAAATCCCGCGTATTCATCGAAAATTAAAAACCCTGCACGATGTGGGATTGGGATATATCAAGCTGGGTCAGCAAGCCACAACCCTTTCCGGAGGTGAAGCGCAGCGTGTCAAATTAGCAACGGAATTGTCTCGCATTAGTACAGGTCGTACAATTTATATTCTTGATGAGCCTACTACCGGACTTCATTTTGAAGATATAAAAATGCTGCTCAAAGTGCTCAATCGCCTTGTAGATAAAGGGAATACGGTCATTGTAATTGAACATAATCTGGATGTGATTAAAACCGCAGATTACATCATTGACCTTGGTCCGGAAGGTGGTGATGATGGTGGTACGGTTGTTGCAAAAGGTACACCGGAGTTAATTGCGGGAACTCCGAATTCTTATACGGGTCAATTTTTAAAAAATATTCTTTAACAGAAGAATTATTTGCATAGTTAGGTTTTGATTGAGTTGACTTGATTTTAACATCCCCCTAAGTCCTCCTTCAAAGGGGGACCTGAGGAAACGAGGGCTCGGTGATACTCCGGGCTGGGAGATGCAAAGAAAACTAAATAGTAACAGAATTGCAATTCAATTATTTACTTGACTTTGTAATTATTTTTTTCTATCTTTTTTAAAAATTTAAAAACTTGCTTTCCAAAACCATCCTCAAAAATCCTCGGGTTAAATTCATACATTGCTTCTTAAAAAAGTCCATGATATTGATTAGAATATCAGTCGAATAAAAACGTATATCTAATTTCGAAACCGGAACTTCTGAAGGAAGCAAAAAGTGAATAAAGTCACATCAAAAAATAAGATAACTGTCCCGGCGATCCCGGATTCTTTACCCGCGCTCAGAAAATTCATAACCCAAGTTGGTGAACGATACCATTTCACGACTCATGAAATCAACGCCTTCAGAATCTCTATCGATGAAGCCTGCACCAACATTATCAAACACGGTTATCATGGTAGGGACAATGGACAAATTAGCATGCTTATCAATGCGGACAATGTCCGGTTGGTGGTTGAACTAACTGACCAGGGGATGAGTTTTGATCCCACCATGGTAAATAATCCAAATGTTTCAAAATATGTTGAGAAAAGAAAAAAGGGAGGTTTGGGAATTTTTATTATGCGAAAATTCCTCGACGTTATTGAATATGAGGTTACGACAACTGGCAATGTAATGCGGTTAATCAAACTGCGAGATAAAGAAATCGCCAAGCCGGCGGTTGACCCAATCACGGCGGCATTTAAAAAGCTAATGGATTTATTTTCCAGACAGGCTGCCTAAACTTGTATTGAACGATGATATTATAAAAATTGAAATCGTTTTTGACTTTTGCAATTTGCTTTTGGTAATAGCAAAATACTAAAATGTAAATGTCGTTATCCCAGTTCTACCAATCTTTTGAACGGATAGAATATTCCCCTGACTCAAAAGATTGTATTAGCTTTGAGTAATTAACATATCTGCTAATCCTGACAATCCAGTAAATCCCGTCCCAAAAAAGAGCCGCATACCTACAAAATCCAACATCAAGCATCATTGAATTTTCCCGGTCTCATTTTTTTCAAAAACAATCTTGTTATTTTTTTGACAACAATTTTTTATAAATTTCACTTGACACTTGTGATAATATTTGATATAATAATGGTAGATTCATAAATTCTAAAATAGCCAAAAAAAGTAATTTTCTTTTATCCCTTCACGCGAGAGGCGAGAACCAAATGCAAGTAGCCGTCAGAGTAGATAGAGTCACATTGGATACATCATCAAATCGGTTTGTTGTCATACTTAAAGACGATGTTAACGGACGCTGGCTTCCCATCGTTGTTGGGACCACAGAAGCCCAGGCAATCGCGTTGCAGCTTGAAGGTGTTTCCACACCACGTCCGCTTACCCATGATTTAATGCGTAACTTATTAGAATCTCTGACAGTCGAAATCAGCAAAATCATCGTCAACGAACTTCGGGAGAATACCTATTACGCCATCATCCATTTAAAACTCAATAAAAAATCACAGGAAATCGATGCCCGACCCAGCGATGCTATTGCCCTTGCGCTGCGTATGCAGGCGCCAATTTTTGTTGAAGAAAGTGTCATGCGAAAGGCTGCTGTGATTGAGCAGGCGAATGAAGATAAATCCGAGCCAGATTTTGAGCGTCCTTTTAGCGATATTGATCAATTGGAAGAATTGAATATCAAACTTCAAAAGGCAGTCCGGGAAGAAAGATTTGAAGACGCCGCGCGTATTCGGGACGAAATCCTCGAGCTTAAACACGAACGGCATCAATAATCCGGGTTTTTTCAAATTACAATTATGCATAATTAAATGGTGTAGCCGGTTCACGCTATGCCTTTTTTAATTTCATTCAAAATCAAATAAAATTTCTCTTTTATCCAAATTTTACCACCTGATAAAAAACCATCATAAATGAAAAATCCATTTTTAATCGGTAAAAAAATTTATTTACGCCCCCTGGAAATTGAAGACAGTGATTTTATCTGTTTGGGAGAAAATGATGAGAAAATCAGGGACGCCTTATTCCTCGCCTTACCGATGAGTCCATCAACAAGCAAAGAAAAAATTCAAAAACAGATCGATGCTCCCGATACAATTCTTTTCACAATTGTTTTACAAGAGAATGAAACACCCGTCGGACAGACCGGACTTTTCAGAGTGGATTTTGTCAGCCGGGCAGATAAATTATGCTTTTCAAACGCTCAATTTAAACCGAATTCAACTTCATGTAAACGCCAAAAATACGGCGGCGATAAGAATTTATAAAAAAATTGGTTTTCAGCAAGAAGGAATTCTCCGCCAGGCAATGTATAAAAACGAGGAATATTTTGACTTTTTGGTAATGGGTATTTTGCGCTCGGATTGGGAAAGTTTGAAATAGTTTTGAAAGATTCACCCGCTGTAATTAGTTATGATTTAAAGGTTTGAAATGGGTATTGAACCAGTTGAATTTAGCTTTAAAACAAACCTCACATTTTTTGATCTCCTTTTTATCACTCTATTTTTTATTCTTTCTATTTCAGTTGGTCTCTATTTCTCAAAACGCGGCCGTAAAAGTATTAGCGATTACTTCGCTTCAGGTCAGGGTGTTCCCTGGTGGATACTGGGCACGTCCATGGTCGCCACAACCTTTGCCGCGGACACGCCGCTGGTTATTAGCGGATTGGTTGTTAAACAGGGCATCTGGGGAAACTGGTATTGGTGGGCGCAAATTCCCATGTTTGTTGCCGGTGTTTTCTTTTTTTCCCGGTTGTGGCGCCGGGCAAATATTCTCACTGACACCGAATTGGTTGAGCTTCGCTATTCCGGTAAACCGGCAAAAATTTTGCGAGGATTCCGGGCGCTGTATCTCGCTATTCCGTACAACTGTCTTATCATGGGCTGGGTCATTTTATCGATGACAAAAATTTTAGGATTAACTTTTAATCTGCCAAAACACTGGGCAATTTTTATCTGCATTTTTATCACAGTTTCCTATTCAGCCATCTCCGGGCTCTGGGGTGTGATGGTAACCGATTTTTTCCAGTTTTTCCTGGCAATGGGAATGGCGATTTTACTGGCTGTCGTCTCTGTTAACGCTTCCGGTGGTATTGCTTCGATTCTGCATAAATTATCGCAAATATACGGCTCTGACCAGGCTGCTGTCATGACACAGATGATTCCCTCGACAAATGCTCCCGAATCCGGATTTCATATTTTCCTGCTTTACATTCTGCTGCTTTGGTGGACGGTTGGATTCACAGACGGCGGAGCCTATTTCGCGCAGCGCATGATTTCGGCAAAAAATGAAAAGCATTCTTTCCTGGGATATCTTTGGTTTAACATTGCCCATTTCTGCTTGCGTCCCTGGCCCTGGATTATCGTCGGTTTAGTTGCTGCTGTTCAATTTCCCGGCATTGCCACTATCAATCCATTAACGGGAAGTTTGGAACGTGATCCCGAATTGGGCTACATCGCGGTGATGCTAACTTATTTGAAACCCGGTTTGCTGGGGCTGATGTTAGCTTCATTTATCGCGGCGTTTATGTCAACGATTAGCACACAATTTAACTGGGGCGCTTCATACATTATTAATGACTTTTACCGCCCGTTTATTAATAAAAACGCTTCAGAAAAACATTACGTTGTCGTTTCAACTGTTGTGGTAATTTTCATCGCGCTGATGGGTGGCGCTATTTCTTTTTTTATGAACGACATCTTTTTTGGCTGGTTATTACTCTCCGCGATTAACGCGGGCATCGGCATTGTTTACATCGCGCGCTGGTACTGGTGGCGTGTGAACGCCTGGTCTGAAATTTCCGCGATTGTTTCTATTCTAACTGTTGTCGCGCTTTTATTATTCGTCAAATCCGATTACATGATCAAATTAATACTCTTAACAATTTTATTATTAGCAATCATTTTTGTATTTGTATTTGGTTTGAGAAAAAAGGAATGGCGTTTTCAATATTTGTCATCTTCAATTTTTATCATTCTGATAGCCATTTTCGCATTAGCCATTGTTCTTACCATCACCTTGCCTGAAAAAAAATTCCCCTGGACCCTGATTTACACAGTGCCGATTTCCCTGTCAGTTTGGCTGACCACAACCATATTAACCAAGCCAGTCGATGAAAACAAATTGGTTGAATTTTATAAAAGGGTACACCCGGGTGGACCGGGCTGGAAACGAATCGCGGAGAAAATTCATCAGGATTTCAGCGGAGCGACATTGTTTACACGCAAAAATTTTGTGGGCGCGTTTTT
>NBLI01000227.1 GCA_002084535.1 Candidatus Zhuqueibacterota bacterium 4572_119 | reverse complement strand
TAATTTACTTCAGCGCATTGTTTATACACAAAAAAGTTATGGTAAGCTCGGCGGCAAAAGCGCGGGTTTGTTTTTAGCGGCACAAATCATCAAAAAATCTTCAGAAGATTCCGAGTTGCTAAAAAATATTAATTTTCCAAAAACATGGTACGTCACATCAGATATTTTACTCAAATTTATCCGCTTTAATAATTTAGAAGATCTATTCAATCAAAAATACAAAGACATTGATCAGATTCGCCAGGAATATCCTCATATTGTTCAAATATTTAAGAACTCTTATTTCCCTCTCGATATTGTCAAGTTTTTATCAACAGCTCTTGATGATTTAGGGGAAAACCCGCTCATCGTACGAAGTTCCAGCTTATTAGAGGACAGAATAGGTTCTGCCTTTGCTGGTAAATATATGAGTTTATTTCTTGCCAATAAAGGAACAAAAAAAGAGCGATTAGAATCATTATTAGATGCCATTACTGAGGTATTTGCATCCACATTTGGTCCTGATCCCATTCAATATCGCGCTGAGAGGGGATTGCTCGACTTTCATGAAGAAATGGGAGTTATGATCCAGGAAGTTGTAGGCACTAAAGTAGATAATTATTTTTTCCCTGCGTTTGCGGGCGTTATTTTTAGTAATAATGAATTTAGGTGGTCTGAACGCATCAAACGGGAGGACGGACTAATCAGGATAGTTCCCGGGTTAGGCACCAGGGCTGTTGACCGCGTGGAGCGTAAGTTTGGATGAAATCGTTCGGTATTCTCCTAAAAAAATTGACGTTATTAATCTTGAAACCAATACATTTGAGACAAAATTAATTAATGACTTGTTTAAAAAAGCCGGTGATAACTATCCACGTATTAATCACATAGTATCTATTCTCGATAATGATCGCATAAGAAAACCAAGCGCGTTTGATATTGATTTTCAAAATGATAATGTTGTGGTAACATTTGACGGTCTAATAAAAGACACTCCATTTGTCAAGCAGGTAAAAGAACTTTTACATTTACTCCGCGAGAATTTTCACACACCTGTTGATATTGAATTCGCTTGCGACGGTGATAATTTCTACCTGTTGCAATGCCGTCCACAAAGTTATTCAGAAGACAGCTCTCCTGTCCCAATTCCGCTGGACATCCCTAAAGATAAAATTGTTTTTTCCGCGAATCGTTTTATTTCCAATGGCAAAGTTTCTGATATTACTCATATTGTTTATGTGGATCCTGAGCAGTACAATCAACTCGATAGTTTATCAGCGCTGAGGCAAGTTGGAAAAGCAGTCAGTAAACTAAACAAACTTTTACCAAGACGAAAATTCATTTTAATGGGACCTGGCAGATGGGGAAGCCGCGGCGACATAAAATTGGGTGTTAATGTTACCTATTCAGATATAAACAATACTGCTGTACTAATTGAAATCGCTCGTCAAAAAGGAAACTATGTACCTGACTTGTCTTTTGGCACCCATTTTTTTCAAGATTTGGTTGAGTCATCCATTCGCTATATACCACTTTATCCTGATGATCCTGGAATAATATTTAATGAAAAGTTCTTATTAAATTCATATAATGCTTTGGCTGATTTAATTCCTGATTTTTCTCACCTATCAGATGCGATTCGAGTAATTGACATCCCGAAAACAATGGACGGTTCGGTTATGCAAATTTTAATGAACGCGGACCTTGACGAAGCTTTGGGTGTTCTGGTAGAATCAGATTAAAAACAAACCAAAATATTGCCTGAAATTATAGAATAAAACTAATGGCGACAAAATAAATTGAATTCAATCCATCTCATATTAATTGCAATTTTTGTTTTTGTCATCACCAATATCGATGATTTTATTTTATTGTTATTGTTTTTTGGCAATCGGAATTATGCCAGGAAAGAAATTGTGTTGGGGCAGTACATTGGTATATCAATGCTAATTTTGATAAGCTGCATCTTATCATTAGCTTCACTAATCATCCCGCACACATGGGTTGGATTGATGGGATTCATCCCGATTTTTATTGGAGGCAGACAACTTCTAAAACTTCGTTCTACCTGTTACAATAAAAATGCTGTTGAAAAATTAATTCAAAAAAGTAAGAAAGCTGTTTTCGGGCAATACCGTTCAAAAATTATTGCTGTAGCAATCGTAACCATTTCTAATGGTGGGGATAATATTGGAGTTTATACGCCTTTGTTTGCAATACATTATAACCTATTATATTGCCAATCATACTTTAGCGGGTGATAAAATAAAAAGGTATGGACACATTATTTTTCCTTTTGCTTTGATCGGAGTGGGAGTATGGATTTTGACAAAATCTATTTTGTTTTAAATTATTTTGCTTATTTCTTGTTCCAAAATTCTTTAATTTTGAATACTGTAACTTTTAATTAAATTTGACAATTATATGAATGGAAAAATAGCCGAAAAGGTCGGAGATGTAAAAATTTATGGGATGGGATTGCTAGGTGGAAAAGGCGAAGGATTAGTAAAAATAAATGAATGCCAAATTCCGGGAGCCCATAAATTGAGAACCCGTGTTTTAACAACTGAGTTCTATGACTATTATTTAAATAACGGGGAAAAATTCGGCAAAGAAGAACTGGAAACAATTTCCAATATATTAGAAACATTGGAAAACATCCCCATCAGTGTTCGATCATCAGCCACCAACGAAGCCTGCCTGACTCCTGGCTCATCCGGTTCAGTTCATGCCGGTGAAAACACTTCATTCATGCTTCCAAATAATCATCCAGATTTTTCCGTACGTTTCCAACAATTGATTCAATCCATTTACTTTATTTATAAAGACTTTGCGCAAAACCAGCCGCTAAACTGTAATGAAAAAATGGCAATTGTTATTAATCCGATTCCGGGCATATATGATGAAACATTGGCAGGATCGGTTTACTATCCATTAATTTCCGGTGTTGCCAATTCATTTTTCCCTTACGCTTTAAAATCACAACGCCCGGAAGATGGCTTCGCGCGAATCGCGTTTGGGCACGGATACGCAACTGTAATTGATGATTTTGAAGTCATTTCCATGGCAACAATTAAAGAACCCATTCCCTTTAATTTAATGGGAGATGGACAGATGTTTTTTTATGCCATAGATCTCAGCAAAAACGAGTCTCTTAATGGTCATGAATTGGAAACAATGAAAAAATTGCACACCAGGTTTTCGACATCAAAATACATCAATTTATTGGGTAGAAATAAAGAAAAAATTACATTTGAAAAATTGATTAGTGAAAATCGATTTGGTTTTAAATCAGGTTTACTGGAGATTATGGATACGATCGCGAAAAATATATCCACCCAATTCCAAATTGAATTTGTCTTTAATTTTGAAAAAATTAACGGTGAAGAGGCTGGCAGATTTCACGTTGTGCAATTAACACAATTGCCTGAACAAAAATTTGAAAAAATTCAAATCCCCAATCAGGTAAAACATACTTATTTATCAATAAAAAATTTACAGGGGCATGGGATCAAAAAGGATCTTTGCCAGGTGATTGTTGTATCACCGTTTATTTATTCCAAAGAAAAGCGGGACATCGTCCGATCAAAAATAGCAAAAATGAACAAAGAAATGAAACAAAGAAATGAAAACTATATTTTGATTGTCCCGGGAAGATTAGGCAGCAATAACCCGGAATGGGGAATTCAAATTGAATACCGCGAAGTTGATGGAGCGGCAGCTATTTTTGAATATGGAGTTGATATTGCAGGGAGAGCGGAACCAGTAAAAGAGGACAGTAATCTTACGGGTGGAATTTATGGCAGTCATTTTCTTTACATGATTCAAGGCGGTGATGATGAAGAAGAAAAAAGGCTGCAAACCCGTGTTTACGGAACACAGGGTACTCACTTTTTAACAAATTTAGTCAGCAATAATGTTATTTATGGATTCATCACACCAAACGAAGACTTGTTTGATCCATGGTTATTCAAAGCTCCAAATCCAAACGAACCGGTGTACTTGTTAAAATTTCCCGAAAGAGTCAATATTTATGCTGATTCGAATAATCAAAATTGTGTAGTTGTTTCTGAAAATTAAATTCCTATGTCAAACAAACAGCATATAAAAAAATTCGATTTTGAACCGAGAATAATTAACCCGGTAAAAATAAAAAACGCCGTCTTTTTATCAGGCAATGAACAGGTAAGAGAAGCAAGCGCCGCGCTGAAAGAATACATGCCATGGATTGATATAATTGTTTTAGCAGATCCCATAACAGCGTCTGAATATAAATCCGACCAGGCTTCTGTCTTGCTTTTTGATGATACCGCGTTGGCGTTCGTAGATTCTCAAAAAATTAAAAGTAACAATGAAGACGCTGTTTTAGTATTATTATCCTCCAATGAATTGATAAATAAATCGTCGCCTTCGATAGCGGAGAAAAAATATCCCTATACCTCAAAAGCAGACTTAATATTCGCGATTGATAATAACGAATTTCTACCTGAGAATATTATTACTTCTGTGGTCAGATGCGCGGAAGATAAATTAAATATTGAAAAATATTCAAAGGAAAGAAGGTACATCTTTTTATTGGTCGATGATGAACCTCGATGGTTTTCACAATTCCTGCCGCTTCTATATAAAATAATTGGGCAACGCGCGGATGTAATGATGACCCGAACTTACGAACAAGCGCTGATGTTTCTTTTTGGTGTGACCTCTCCCTCGGAAATTCCCGAAGATCATTTTTCTCAAGGCTATGGTGATGACGTTGTCTGTTTGATCACTGATATTTTTTTCCCTAAGAATAATAACCTGGAAAGCGACGCGGGCAGAGAATTGGTAAAATTGGTAAATGATCTCTATCCGAGAATACCAATAATTATCGCCTCCAAAGCAAAAGAAGCAGAAGACCTGAGAAAAATCGCTTATATTATGCCCAAAGGCGATCCGGGTAGTTTAGATACATTGTCAGATTATATAAATGACTTTACAGGTATGGGAGATTTTGTCATTCGCGGAAAAGCAGGAAAAGAACATTATCGCATTAAGCATATATTGGAACTACATGAAATTATTTTAAAAGCTGAAAAGAGCACTAAAAAGGCGGAGAAGTTGAGACAGTTTCTCCAAATGTATGGAGAAAGAGATTACTTCTCCACCTGGTTGTATATGCATGGATTCAGAAAATTAGGTGATGAGCTGCGCCCCAGGCGTGATAGTGGTCAGCGTCTGGTTACTGTTTTGAAACGATATTTGAAACGCGAAATTTTAAGAATGGAGTTCACTCCACTTATCATTGATGGACGTGAAATATTTGATCTTTATGACCTTATTAAATTGCTCAAATCGACCGAGCCTGAGAAAATACAACATTTGTCAGATAATGATGCTTTTTCAAATTGGCTGGACAGAAAAGGTTATCCTGAACTTGCGGAAGAATTTCGCCCGGTACATGGCAGCGGCAACAAACTCAGGGAAACGCTGGTTAACATAGTCGAAAAATGGATAACAATATACCAGGCAAAGCCATAAAAAAATTAGTTAAATCAAATCCAAAAATGTCGCTTTTATCCCAAGCATTTCCAATAAAAATAAAGCGTGTTAAAAAGCATTCATAATTTCTCCGGGACAATATTTTTAATCCAAATGTGCGTGACTAAATACTATAACCTGAATTATTCACAAACATTAATTAAAAGGTAACCGATCACAGGGTATTAACAAATATTTTTTTGACAGGTCGTAGATCCCGATTCTTTTTATCGGGGATAACAGGATATTCTGGATTTACAGGATTAAATTG
>NBLI01000001.1 GCA_002084535.1 Candidatus Zhuqueibacterota bacterium 4572_119 | reverse complement strand
TAATAGCTAACTGCTAATTTCTAAAAGCTGTTTCAAGTTTCTTGATAGTTACAACAAAAATTAGTAAAACTTATCATTCCGAGCGAAACATAGTGGAGTCGAGGAATCCGCAAATAAGATTTTATAAGAATATCAGATTTCTTGCTTTGCTCGAAATGACAATTTTGTCTTTTTCGCCCCTGCATAGATAGCACTTCTGATATCATTAAAAAGAACAGAGGAATAAGTTGAGATGAACTTTGATGTGATATTCAATTACTCAATGTTGTTTCTTTTTTAATTAGGAGAAGATGACAATTCAGCATGAATTTTCGTCTGGGGATAAAACAACTGAATTTCAATGCGCCGATTGATCTGCCTGCCCTCAGGAGTTTTGTTGTCCCCGATCAACTTTATTTTATTGTCAGTTTTTTCAAAGTTAAAAGGTTCCAACCGGCTGGACGCATTTGTGGGTGTTTTAAATATTTTTTCAATTTGATTACGTGAACGCGAGTCAAAATTTGCTCTGTCCATTAACAATTTTTCATAATTGATGGTACAGGAAAATGGCTTTAAAGAACCCCTTCCAATTGTCCCATGCGCGTCAAGCCTGTTTTTTACCAGGTTGTATAATTCAGAATCCTTGTTTTTATATTTGCTAACTTCACGCAAGAATAGGTCCTGAAAATTTTGCGCCCGGATATTTGAATATTTATTATTCACTGTGTTGGGCGGAATTCCGCAAGCGTGTCCTACAAACCTGATATGCACATTTTTATCATATTTGAGTCTTAGTTTGAGCTGCGTAAAAAGCTCTTCCCAGGTTTCAATGGGATATGGTTTGAGATTGTTAAATTCCGCCAACCCCACTGTCAATGGTAAATGGGTATTTAAATTGTCCAGATAAGTTAGTTTAGCGCGGGTACGGAAAAATCGGTTAAGCGTGTCAACAAGCCCGATGTGGTAAATGCCAGTTTTTTGCATCCACTCAATTTGATTTAACATGCTGTGTCGCCAAATTAGAGTGTCAATGGAATTGCCAGTATATTCTATATCAACTGAATCGCTTAAAGTCGCCGAATTGATGAACAGGTGCCCGAATTTGATGGGAATAAATCCGCGAAGTGATGACGCGAATTCAACCGGTAATGGAACAGCTTCTTTCTGGATTGTTTTTACCGGTATGGAAAGGAATATTGAAAGATCTTCGGAATCATCATTGACATCGTGTGCTGATATTTTTACAAACCTTCTTTCTTCTTTCACATCCTGATTACTGGTTTTTCTCCTGTGGTTGGAGAAACTCCATTTCATTCCAGTTAATGGAATCTGCACATCGGGTACGCCCAATTCCAAAAGGATGGTGCGGACAGCCTGGACTCTTTTTCTGGCAAGCTCCAAAGTTTCTCCGGCTGCTGAATCAGCGATTCCTTCAAGTTTAATGATCAGGTCGGGTCTCCTTTCCAGCCGTTCCGCGAGAAGTTTTAACGGGGCAAAAATTCTCTCGCTTTTTTTGAAATAAGAAGTTCTGACTGAACAACTTTGTTCATCAAAAAAGACTCGTGATACAAATGGAAGATTGTGGTCTGTTTTTGGCGTTATATACGCGATCAATGTGTCATGAGTCGTGACTGATCCTTTGGGGATTGTGTAAAAAGCTGCCTGGTTTCGATTGTTCGCAAGGTTGATTTCTTTACCAAAAGAAGTTTTTGATTTAATGATTCTCGCGTGAGCATCAATTTTGTATTGTCCTTGTCCTGTGCTTAACCAGGTCATGCGGAGAATTTTGGTGGATCTTTCAGGAATATTTGGGATAATGTCCTGGTAAATTGTATCCGGTGCAGAAGAATTTTTATCCGCGAAAAGCGGTGTGGAAATAACTGTAGTTAAGATTTTTTCAGCACCGAAGTCTCCGTTATTGGAAATAGTGATTTCAAAAACACCCTGAGTGTCACTCTCCGTTATCCATGGGCTATGTTGAAATTTAATCGAATCAATTTCAATGTCTGGATATAAGATATGAAAATGATTGATACGGCTGGTCGCTGCCAGGTAATGCTTGTCGCGGTCGAAAGCGAGCACTGTCCAGTAATAATCGCCTGGTGTGAGATGGCGCAGGTGATGGGATACCTGTTCAATCTCTTTCTCAATGGTAAATGTTGAATCTTTGGCGTAAAAAAGATTTAGTCGGTTCTCCGCGATTGATTGGAAAATATCAACCTTCCCCTTTTCTGAATCGGTCAGGATTTGATGGAGCCTGGTTTTCTTGTCATTTTTGACATCATTTTTTTCGACTAATAAATAATAGGCGACATCGTCATACAGATCAGGATCGATCGACATTTCCCAAAAGAAAGTCAAATTGTTGTTTTGCAGCGTGTCATTTAATACCGGCAAAATCAGGTCAAATGGTTCCGGTCCGATGGGATAATTGTTGATGGTTCCACGGTAGGACGCGTCAAATAGTTCGTTTCCCTCCAGCCCGGCAATGTCCAGTCTCAAGGCATTGTTATTTGCGACCACTTTATTGACTAAATTGCTTTGTCCGTTAAAACGGACGCTCAAGCCCATTGATAATTTACTGAGCATGTTATCATCAAAATTATACCCGGTTCGCAGGGAAAAATTATAACCCCACGAAATTTCCGTACCCATTCCAAACCTGCCCGCTTCGTCTTTCACTTTTCGATAGTCGGCTGTTAATTGCATTTGCAGTCCGTTATGTGAGCCGAGATTTAATGCCGCGCCCAGCCGGTATGTTTGCGGCAATGGCGTCTCATAGGTGATGAAATTGAGCGGTTTTCCAATTTGCGTAATCGCGGCGCCAAAGGAAACAAAACCGTATTCAAATAAATTTTCCAACACATTAAAACGATTGGTACGATAGAGCGCGCCAAAATCGAAAATGAAAGAACCCGCAGTGTAATTGGATAATTCGCTGTGAAGATATTTCGCGTTAGAGCCGACTGATAAATTTTTAGAAATAAAACTCACCGGTACACCAAAACTACTGGTCAGGAGAACATCGTAGGCAGTGGCTGATTCGCGATGCCGCAATGTTGAGTCAAACTCACGAACACCAAGATAATTAATTCCCAGAGCAAAATTCGCGCGGCTGCTAATTGGAGTGGTGATTCTTCTTCCGTAATTGACAGAAACATTGTAAACATCAGCGAACCATTTAGTATATGAACCCGACAAATACGACAATCGGGCAAATCCAGTGGCTGCCGGATTTGCATAAAAAGACTGAAATTCATCGGTAGCTCCGGTCAGGCTGTTAGCCATAGATTGCTGTTTTGATCCTGGCAGCATTTTTAAAAACGCGGCGCCGGAGCGAATCTGGCTTGAAGAATCGTTGGGTGAGAGCAAGGTTAGCAGAACAATAATAATTGCTGCTAACAGCCCAACGGGATAATGTTTTTTTCGTGTTAAGTATTTCATTCTCACCTGACAATAATCACTTTTTTCCAGCAGTTCAAATGTTGTGTACGCAGAGCGATTATATACACACCACTTCCCACATTTTGACCGTTTTCGGCCTTACCATTCCACGGGTATTTATTTTCACCCTTGTTAAAAATATCTTCGGCGATTGTTGAAACGTGATACCCGCTGATATCATATAAATCCAATCGGACACTTTGAGTTGTTTTTATACTAAAAGTAATAGTTAAAAATTTTCCGGTTTCCGGTTCAAATACGTTTTCATCAAAGTAATAGGAGCGGTCGCAGTCCTCTAAAATAAGCCCATCTTTGGTAATGATTTCAGTTTCATCTTCATCATCCGAAGAACTTGTATCGCCCGCCGCATAGACCGCGGCAATGTTTTTAATGGGCATGACCGATTGCGGTAGGGTTGCCTCCACCATGGCAGTAAATATCACAGTAACATGCTCGCCGGCAAGCAGGGAGTCAAAAAACCAGAATAATACATTTTGAAAAACTGAATCCGGTTCCGGGTTGAAATCAGAAACAATGATAAATTCCGGCAATGAATCTTTCAATGTAATATTGTAAGCCGTATTCGGGCCGTAGTTAAAAATAGTTAGTTCATAATTAAAAGTGTCACCGGCTGCCACAGTGTCCCTGTCGGTTGTTTTCGTTAATTCGAGATTGTAAGAATAATCCGGCGGATAATTTTCTTCAATGATAATGATCCGCGAACGGGCTTCTTCTCCAATCAGATTGGTATCTCCATCCGAGCTGACAAATGCTACATTTACAATGGAATAATTCGAATCAGGGAGAGCCGGATTTAAGCTGGCAGCGTAATTGATAATTTCAATCTGACCGGCAGCTAATGAATCATAATTCCAGAAAAGCACATTTTCAAAAGTTGAATCAGGTTCAGGATTGAAATTCGATACAATGAGTTCGGTGGGCAATGAATCCCTGACTGTTACGTGATAGGCGGTACCTGGACCGAGGTTCTCGACTGTTAATTCGTATAAAATTTGCTCGCCGATTTCGACAGTGTCTTTATTGGTTGTCTTAGACAGTCGGAGTTCATAGTTGTTATTCGGATCAGTATTGTCAATAACGATAATTTTTGATTTTGCTTTTTGACCGATGTAATTACTGTCTTCAGGTGAGTAAACAGCCACGGTATTGGTTACCGATAAAAGTGAATCAAATTCACAATTATAAACCGCTGTGATAATTACAGTCTGTTCCTGGTTCACTCCAATGGAATCAAAAAACCAGAAATATTTTTTATCGACGGCTGAATCCGGTTCAGGTTCAAAAGCTGTAGCATCAATGCACTCCGGCATAGAATCCATTAACGTGATGTCATAAGCAATATCCGGGCCCAGGTTTTTGACGATAATTTCGTAATTAAATTCTTCCCCTGCTTCAACTGTGTCCCGGTCTGCTGTTTTGGTCAACTCCAATTCATAGTCATTTCCGGGTTCTTCAAATTCGTTTTTGGCAATTGTACAAACTTTTGAGAAGTTGTTTGTTTGGTTTGTGTCGTTCAGCGCCGTAACAGCCGCAATGTTTTCAATTATGAAAATGGAATCTTCAAATTCAAAGCTAAATAAAGTGTTGATTGCTATTTCTATTTCTTCTCCATATCCCAGTGAATCGATTTCCCAGAAAAGAAGATTGTTATAAGTTGAATCAGGTTCCCGGCTAAACCCCAGAATAGTAAGAAATTCTGGCATGGTATCCAGCACGGTGATTTGACGCGCCGGGTCAGGTCCCTGATTAGCAATTCTAATTCCGTAACTGATTCGATCGCCCTGGAAGACAGTATCTTTGTTTGCGGTTTTTAAAATAAAAAGATCAGAATATTTTTCAACGGGTTCATTTTCTGCCAGAGCGGTTACTGTAACTTCGGCGTGATTGTTATTTGTGTTGGTATCGTTTTCAGCAAAAACAAACGCGGCATTTGTAATGGGCGTAAATTCTTCGGGCAGGTTAGAATCAATAATCGCTGAAATTGAAATTTCCTGGTTGTCATTATAAGTAAGCGAATCAAAAAACCAGAACAATAAATTGCTCATGGTTGAATCCGGCGCGGGAGAACATTGTACGGAATTTAATAACGCTGGAATGGTGTCTATAAGAGTGAAATTCTGTGCTGTTTCCTGGCTGATATTTTTAACCGTAAGCTGATATTCAATACTTTCCCCAATCGCAACCGTGTCCTTGTTTACGGTTTTTGTAAGAGATAGATCAAAATTAATAACCGGCGAATCTGTTTTCTCAATGTAAATCAATTCCGCGCTATCATAATTGTTAACGTCATTGGTGTCTTTTGGCGCGATAACCTGGACGGAGTTAATCGCGAGAAAAGTTGTGTCAATAAAAAAAGGAGTAATGGAGCATTCCAGCGAAATTGTCAGCTTTTCACCCGCAAAAAGAGAATCAACAAACCAGTACAATTCATTATTTAATGCGGAATCAGGTTGAGTGGAAAATTTATTCACCTGAACACATTGCGGCAGTGAATCAAATACTGTGATTCCGCGCGCGACAGCGGGTCCAAAATTTTCTAATATAATGGAATAGGAAAAAGATTCATTAGGTTTGGCAGTATCCTGGCTCGCGCTTTTACTAATACCGAGGTCGTAGTTTAATTCCGGTTGAATATTCCTGCCTTTTACATAAATTTCGTATTGGCTGTGATTGTTTGATTCATTTGTATCCTGTTCCGCGTTGATTTCGGCTGAATTGATGAAAGAAAAATTCGTATCTGGAGCCGGGATTTCCAATATTGCTGTGAGTTCAACTGAATGCTCCTCATTCGAGTTCAGCGAATCAAAAAACCAGTATAGAATATTTTCAAAACTCGAATCTGGCTGCTGAGAGAAATCGATAACATTAATTACTTCAGGGATGGTGTCGGTCAGTGTAATGCTTTTTGCGTTTCCGGGTCCCTTGTTTTCCATGATCAAATAATATAGGAAGGTTTCTCCGGTTTCCACTGTATCGGTACTGCCTGTTTTTGTAAGTGAGAGATCGTAATGAATAACTGGCTCCGGTTGATCATTTTTAATATAAACCCTTGCCTGATCATAATTATTTTCCGGATTTAAATCATCTACGGATAGAACACGGGCTGAATTGACAACAACTGATAGCGTGTCTGAAAAAGGCTGCTCCAAATTACCAGAATAGGAAATGGTCTGTTGTTGACCCGGATTTAGTTCTGCAAATTTCCAGAATAGCAAATTATTGAGCATTGAATCAGGAGGAAAATTAAAGTTGCTTGCTGTCATTAAGTGGGGGAGAGTGTCAACAACAGAAAATTCTGTTGCGGCATCCGGTCCCTGGTTTTCTACTGTCAAAGAATAATTAATTTGCTCATTACGATAAACCGAATCCTGTTCTGCGAACTTAAGCAAACTTAAATCGAAAGTTCGAGTCGAGTCTCCTAAATATTCAAACTGGAAATTATAAAAATGAATGGACTCGGGACATTGCCCATCCATTGGCTCATTGGGCGGATTGAGAAATTGGGGGAATTCGTCCTGGATTAAAAAATAGTGGTTTAAAACAAGGGTGTAAAAACCGGTCTCAAGGTAAAACTTACCCGCGTCTCTATCAGCTAAAAAGGGTAGGAAGGAAGTGTCAGGAACAACTTTGAATATTCCTGCGTTTGCTTCGAATTGTTGGGCGAAAGTACCTTGCGGCTGCTGAAACCTGATGTAGAACGATTCATTGCCCTGTCCTTCGGAATATCCAACGCCGGCGCCAATTTGATAGAAGCCGGGTTTGATGATTTCGACACACACTGCCTCAAGAACGTAGGGTTCATGATCGCAGCGGATGATGACTTCTTCAGGGTTTGTTTCGATTGCATAAATGTCTCCAATCTCTTTTACAATTATGGAATCACAATTTTCCCCCTGTGCAAAACCAAATGATGAAAATAATAATGACAGTATTGCGGTCACAATAAATGTGATTATCAAATGATGTAATTTTTCATATCCGTTGATACCCATCGATAGCTGCATTTTCTTTGATGTGTGAAGTACGCTCTGATGATAAACATTTTCTAACTGTAATTAATCAATACATTTACACCCAACGCAAATTCTATGCCATTTTGCAAAAAAGCAATTAAACACAATATAATTAATGGGTTGGCGTACATCTAATTCATTAGTGAAATTAAGTGAAATGAATAATTGTTATATCACTCTGGTAATTATGAAATTACAGATTGAAAGCAGTTAACCTCAAGAAATTAATGTGAAATTATTTACAAAAAGGCGATAACAATAATTAAAATAAATACTAATGAGCATATAAGAGCCAGGGGCTTTAAAATAAATAGATTAGGCGAGAAATAAAATATTAATTTCGCTGTTTTAGTCCTAAATCCGATAATTTATACTTAAGTGGAATTGTCCTTATTTATTTCATGTGTTGCATTTTGTAACAATTACATTTCTTGTACAATACAAGTTTTGAAATACCATATTGTAAGCGAAGACTTGACAGCCTTTTTCATTACTATTGGAATTGTTTTTAAAAAGAAATAAAATTACTTGAAAAATTAATCAAAATTAATTATGCTTAAAATATTACAGACAACTTTCTTTATTTAATTTGACCAGGTGCAAATATTGGGATTTGTAAAATGAAAGAAAACAGAGAATTTGAAATAACATTGATAATTGAAGGTGACAAAGTGGAAACAATTTTCGAACAAATTTCATCTTTGAAAACGTTCGGTAGTTTCCATTTGTCTGATGTGAATACTCAAACAATTTATGATATTTATTTTGATACAGCATCGGATCAATTGAAAGAGATGGGATTCGGTTTGCGATTGCGTTATTTAAATAATAAAAAATTTGTAACGCTAAAAGGCAAATCCCGCAAATCAACCTGGGGAGGAGTAGAGCGCGTTGAATTAGAGTATCCCTGGAACCAGAAAGGATGGGACAAAATTTATCGCTATCTAAATGATGAAATCCCGGACTTACATCTGCAAAGCGGTTTGGTTATGGAAAAAGACGCGGAAAATTTCATAAAAAAAGCCGGATTGCGAAAAATACAGGAACGAAAGAATATTCGGCAATCAAAATTTGTTTACGCGGCAAAACCTTTTACATGTTCCAATTTACTGGCGGAGCTTGCTCTGGATTCCGTTACACTATTTGTTGGTCAAGAAACGTTCTTCATGTATGAAATTGAAATCGAATCGAAAAATAATGGAAAACCGGCGGATATAAAAGAAATGGCTGATTTGCTTCAGGTGAAATTCGGGGCATTTATACGCGTGTATCATCACAGTAAACTGACAACGGGAAAAATAATCACCCTAATTTATACTTCCCCGGAATTCCAGGGTACGTTGAAAAATAAAAACCAACTTGCTTTTGATTCATACAGGTTAATAGAAGATTTTTATGATATTCAGAAATTGAATGGAGCTAATAAATAGCCGAACGAAAATTGGTTGTCAGCCATATTGGGGATGCCAAAAAAAACATCTGGAAAAACGGGATATTTCTAATCCAGTTATGTGGTATTATTAATGAGTCAACTCTAAAAAGGTAAAAATTAGGTATTTTCCAAGCAAAACAAAAACTGTTTATATTGAAGTTATAGCACCATAATTTATGTAAAATCTTAAAATACCTGGTTTTTAGAATGGACTCATTAATAAACCGAAAAGATAGTTTATGAGTCATTCCATATCTCAAAATCAATCTGGATGCTCTTTTTATCAACAAATAAATGAATGATATTCATTTTATCAAAATAGTTTAACCCAGGAATAGATTACAATATCGGAAAGGCAAAAATTACGTAAAAAAATGAATACAATTTTTAACTTGACAATGTACAAAATTATTATTAAATTCCAAGAATTTTAAAGGATATTTTAGGCAGCCGCAATGAAAGTACAGCTTGGTAAATTGCGTGAGGGAGTTAATGAACTCATTATTGAGTCTGCACTGAGCGAGATGGGGCTGGGAGTTGATGAAAATACTTTACGGCTATTTCCAAATAAAATTAACGCCCGGGTCGAAATTCAAAAATTGAGTGACAAATATTTTGTCAGAACATCTGTTAACACTTTGGCTCATTTCACGTGCGACCGTTGTCTGGAAGATTATGACCGGGAACTGGAAAATACATTCCAGTTATACTTTACAAATAAATCTGGTGAAGACGAAACAAGCCGTGATGACTTTCGCTTTTTAGCAGCGAACACGGATGAGATTGATTTGGCGGAAGATGTTGTTGAAAATTTACAACTTACTTTACCAATGAAAAATATTTGCAAGTCAAATTGTAAGGGATTGTGTCCTAACTGCGGCGCTAATTTAAATATAAATCAATGTAATTGCCGTGCAGAGAAAGTGGATCCCCGGTGGGAAGAGTTGAGAAAACTCACTTCAAATAAAGAATAATATTTAGAAATTCTCACGCTCATATCGTATCTGAAAATTGACATTCGGTTGTTTCGGTATGAGCGATTTAATTTTTTAGAAACAAATAAATTATAATGCCCGAAAAATTACTACGGGGAATTAAAATAAATAAATATATATATAATATGAAGCAAAATTAGGAAGATTGAATTATGGCTTTACCAAAACGAAAGATCTCGAAATCCAGAAGAGACAAAAGACGAACACACTGGAAATTGTCATCGCCAACTGTAATGGAATGTCCAAACTGTAATCAGCCAAAATTACCACACCGAGCATGTCCAAATTGCGGGCATTATAACGATCGAATGGTATTTTCGCCCAAAGAAGGCTAATCCGGAAATATACTGCTTAATTAAAATGGTCGAGTTAAATGAAAGTAGCCGTTGATGCAATGGGGGGAGATTTTGCCCCACGGGCAATCGTGTCCGGTGCAATCTCCGCAGCCAGGACGACAAAAAATCGAATCGAAATTGTCCTGGTCGGGGATGAGGAGAAAATAAATCACGAACTCTCATTGCATTTTAGAATACAGGATCTTCCGATATCGGTCAAGCACGCGTCCCAGCAAATTGAAATGCATGAATCCCCGGTAACAGCTTTGAAGAAAAAGCGGGATTCGTCGATTTGGGTTGCCATGGATTTGCATAAAAAGGGCGAGGTTGACGCAGTGGTCAGCGCTGGAAATACAGGCGCTGTTTTAGGCGCGGCATTACTAAAATTGCGTAAACTGGATGGCGTTATCAGGCCTGCCATTGGTACAATTCTGCCCAAAGGCAAAGGTGTCAGTTTTTTAATTGATTCCGGTACAAACGTGGATTGCAAACCTCAACATTTACTTCAGTTTGGTATCATGGGGACGGTTTTCATAAAAAAAATGCTCAATGTAAAAAATCCGCGGGTGGGCTTGCTCAATATTGGAGAAGAAAAAAGTAAGGGGAATGAACTTGTTCAAAGTTCATACGAACTGTTTCAAAGCGGACCGGTTAATTTTATCGGAAATGTTGAAGGACGGTCTATTTTAGGGGAAGAAGTGGACGTGGTTGTTTGTGATGGATTTGTGGGCAATATTATTTTAAAATTTGCTGAATCGATCAACGCGGTTTACACTACAAATTTGAGACGCCGAATCGGGAAGAGGCTGCAGTATCAATTTGGCGCTTATTTAATGAGACCTGCTTTCAGAAGATTGAAGAAGACTTTTGATTACGCGGAATACGGCGGCGTGCCTTTGCTGGGTGTTAATGGTGTGGTAATTATCGGACATGGCGGCTCCTCCTCAAAAGCGATTTGCAATGCCATTTTTGAAGCTGAAAAAATTACCAAAGAGAATGTTAACGAAGAAATAGAAAAAGAACTTTCACAACTGAAAATTAAAAAAGGACTGATTAACAGGGCTAAATTCAGAATCCGGAAATAATTTAGGAGATCGATTTTAAAGTGCAAGATAAATATGATTCTATGATAACTGGCTTGGGATTCGCAGTCCCTGAAAAGATACTCACAAACGCGGACCTGGAAAAGATTGTTGATACGACTGAAGAATGGATTAGAACAAGAACAGGGATGTCGGAGAGACATGTTGCCGATGAAAATACAGCGACGTCTGATTTAAGTACTGAAGCGGCAAAAAAAGCTTTGGCTGAAGCAAAATTAGACGCGAAAGACCTTGATGTTATTATTGTAGCAACGGTTACACCGGACACACCCTTTCCATCAACAGGGTGTTATGTTCAAAAGAACCTGGGCGCTGTTAATGCAGCGGCTTTTGATATAAGCGCGGCTTGCTCCGGTTTTCTCTACGGGCTGACAATGGCGGACAATTTAATTAAATCAGGCGCATACAAAAATATTCTGGTCATTGGCGCTGAAACACTGACAAAAATTACCGATTGGACTGACCGTTCAACCTGTGTACTCTTTGGTGATGGCGCAGGTGCCGCGGTTGTTCAGCCATCCGATGGTGAAAGTGGAATAATCAAAACTTTGATCAAAAGCGATGGCAGACTGACTGATTTATTAATAATGCCCGGTGGTGGAAGCAGAATACCTGCCACTCATGAATCGATTGATCAGCGGCTTCATTATATCAAAATGGAAGGGCAGGATGTTTTTAAACACGCTGTTAAAGCCATGGGCGGCGCCGCGGTGGATACTTTGAAAGCAGCGGGAATTACCTCGAAAGAGTTGACATTAATGATTCCCCACCAGGCAAATGTTCGCATTATTCAGGCAACAGCGAAACGTATAAAACTGCCAATGGAACAGGTTTATATCAACGTGGATAAGTATGGCAATACTTCTGCGGCATCGATTCCCATCGCGCTGACCGAAGCGAAGGAAAAAGGGATTTTGAAAAAAGGAGATTATTGCCTGCTGGTAAGTTTTGGCGGTGGCTTTACAATCGGGGCTGTTTTATTTAAGTATTAATTATAACCATTTAAGAAATGCTGATGAAATATGCGAAACAGGTCTATTTTACTTATTGGATTATTTTTTTTAATAGCATTTCTGTTTTGTTCATCTGGGAATAAATTACGTTTTCAGCGTCCGGGGCAGGTATCATTTGCCGGTATAAAAAGGTTGGTAGTGGCGCCATGTGCCGGGAAAAAAATTGCCCGGGATTTGGACAAGCGGTTGGCGGATGAGTTAAAAAAAACGAACTACTTTTCATTATATTTTGATCATGATATTAATGAAAAGCTTTGGCAGCATCAACTTACATACAAAAAAATTGCTGAATCGGATTCCCAAACCTGCGCTCAAATTGGCGGCTGGTTAAAGGCTGATGGAATGTTGTTCCCTGAATTAAAAATGCTTGAACTTGAGTTTGAAGCACAGGGAATGGAGAAAGTCGAAAAAGAAGTCTGGACCGGAGAATACGAAAGAAATAAATTCGGCGAGATCATCGAAGAAGAAGACAGTAGTGGTGTTAAGACAAAAAAGAAACGGCTTAAGGTCAAAATTTTAGACCAGAAGTTTCAGCTTCGTAAAGCGCGCATTGAAGTTTTTTTTAGGTTGATTGATTTTGAAGTTGGCGCGATAATTAGTTCCTGGGACAAAGTCGAGCATTATATTGATAACACTATTATCGGCGAACAAATACAGGAACTGCCTTCAGAAAGAGAAATCGAGAGACTGCTCATTGATAAAGTAGTAACCGATTTTGTCGCTGAAATCGGACCCAAGCTGGAGATTGTCAGGCGTCCCATAGAAACCGGGTTCGCGGAAATTGATAGCGGCGCGGTTTACGCGCGTCAGAATAAATGGGAAAAAGCATTAGAAATTTGGGAAAACGCAGAATTAGCGCACCCGAACAGCGCCAAAGTATATTACAATATTGGATTAGCTCTTGAGGCGCTTGGTGATTACAAGACCTCTGAAATGAATTATTTGAAGGCGTCCCTGCTTGACATAGAAAATAAGTTGTATCAGAAAGCAATAAAAAATATTCAAAAAATCTGGAACGAAAAAGAAAAAAACAAATAAAAAGGCGAAATATTTAATGGCGGAAAAGAGGGCATTTTTATTTCCGGGGCAAGCTTCTCAATACGTGGGAATGGGAAAAGATATTTATGAAGCGAAGCAATATCCCATTGCCAAAGAAGTTTTTGATCTGGCAAATGATTTGTTGGGATTTGATATTACTTCGATTTGTTTTAATGGACCCGAAGAACAGTTGAAACAGACGAAGATTACCCAGCCTGCTATTTTTATACATAGTTACATCATTAATAAAATTTTGGCAGAAAAAAATGTAGCTGTTGATGTTTTGGCAGGACATAGTCTTGGCGAATATTCTGCCCTGGTTGCTGCCAATTCAATGTCATTTGAAGATGGTTTAAAGGCGGTAAAAAAACGAGGTGAACTGATGCAGGCTGCCGGAGAAGAACAGCCCGGTACCATGGCTGCGATCATCGGTTTAACGCAGGATGAAGTTGTAAAAATTTGTGATACAGCTTCGGCAGCCGGAATTGTGCAGCCGGCGAATTTTAACTCCCTGACACAGATCGCCATTTCAGGAAGCATTTCGGGTGTGGAGAGGGCAATGGAACTGGCAAGAAAAGAAGGCGCCCAAAAAGTTATTCCTCTCGTCGTTAGCGGCGCGTTTCATTCACCGCTAATGGAATCAGCCCAGGTTGAATTGAAAAAAGAATTGGAT
Source organism: Candidatus Zhuqueibacterota bacterium 4572_119 (assembly GCA_002084535.1). GTDB lineage: Bacteria > Zhuqueibacterota > Zhuqueibacteria > Thermofontimicrobiales > Thermofontimicrobiaceae > NBLI01. The sequence goes on along the minus strand of NBLI01000001.1, from coordinate 13,886 downwards.
TCAATATCTATCAATAACGCAGAATTTCCGGTATATGCTAATGTGACTGCAAAACCAGTTAACAGTGAGGATGAAATCAGGGAATTGTTATTTAAGCAGTTGACCTACCCGGTTCGCTGGGTGGAAACAATTCAAAATATGCTTGACGATGGCGTAAAAGAATTTTATGAAGTTGGCCCTGGTAAAGTATTATCGGGATTGGTAAAGAGAATTAATCGAAGAGTTACCATCAAGGTTATCGGAACAGTCGATGACCTTGAAAAAATTTAGCCTGTGAGTTAGTACAAATATATTTTTTGGAGGAAAACAATGGATCAGCAGGTAGCAATAGTCACTGGATCCGCACGAGGAATTGGTAAATCCATTGCAGAAAAATTGGCAAAGCAGGGTTTTCAAATCGTTATTTGTGATATTGACCAGGAACAGGTCGAGAAAACCGCGAAAGAAATCGAACAACTCGGCACAAAGGCAATCGGCATTAAAGTGGATGTAACAAAGCCGGCTGAAGTTGATCAGTTGTTTGAGGAAACGATGAAAACCTTTAGCAGAGTTGATGTACTCATAAACAATGCTGGCATAACCCGCGATACATTGCTGATTCGTATGCAGGAAAGTGACTGGGACGCGGTAATCGCGGTTAATTTAAAAGGAACTTTTAATTGCACAAAATCCGCGGCGAAGATAATGATGAAGCAGCGCAGCGGGAAAATTGTTAATATTTCTTCTGTAGTTGGAGTCATGGGAAATGTGGGACAGGCAAATTATTCTGCTTCCAAAGGCGGGGTTATTAGTCTGACAAAGAGCGCTGCGAAAGAGCTTGCCGCACGCGGAATTACTGTAAACGCAGTCGCTCCCGGTTATATAGAAACTGATATGACCAAATCGCTTTCCGATGAAGTTAAGGCGGCATTCCTGACCGTGGTTCCTTTGAAGAGACCGGGCACGCCGGCGGATGTTGCCAATGTGGTAAATTTTTTAGTTTCACCTGATTCCGATTATATTACCGGGCAGGTGATACATGTTGACGGTGGAATGGTCATGTAGTTTTTTTATAATAAATTCAAGACAAATTCTAATTTAAACTTTAACCAAATTATTAACCTTTATGGAGGTAAGCACACATGTCATTGGAAGACAGAGTGAAAAATATCATCGTTGATCAGTTGGGTGTTGACGCTAATGAAGTAACTAATGATGCTCATTTTATTGAGGATCTGGGAGCTGATTCTCTGGATACTGTTGAATTGGTCATGGCTTTTGAAGACGAATTCAAAGTTGAAATTCCGGATGAAGACGCGGAAAAAATTACTACTGTTGGCTCTGCGCTCGAATATCTTAAAGAAAAAGGCGGGGAATAATGCTTTTTAGTCAAGTCCTGCATTGATTGCAGGACTTGACTCAATTTTATTTTGATTATGTGATTTGATAAATAATAACCTGAAATTACTGCATATTGGTTTGCTCAGGCTTTTTTTTTATTAAAACAATTTGTGGGGTTTTTGCATCGAGATGGTGATTTTTGTCTGACCCGGCATTTTACGCTGTAACGCGAAAGAATAAAAGCATAAATAGTTGGACGCTAATTAGAATCTGAATGAAAACTCCCGTTTTTTTAATTTCGATCCAGTATAGCGCATGGGCGTGAAGTTAAGAAAAAAATGGCTATCATCGTTGACAATTATCAATTATTAAATCTGCCTATTTTTGTTAATTTTGCTATACTTTGGCTTAACTTAACGCTAATGCGAATAGCGGGAGAAAAATGACACGACATAACTAATTGTATTTTAAGCTAATAGCTAACTGCTAATTTCTAAAAGCTGTTTCAAGTTTTTTGATAGTTTTCGTTCCAGTACCAGTTAGAATCTGAATGAACCCTACATGCAAAACATTACTCTTTTTAATTTAATTATATTTAATCAATTGGTATATCTTTTCAAATCTTCGAAAGAACTTTGTGCAAGGAAAATTTTATATGAAGAAAAAAGTGGTCATTACAGGAATGGGCGTTATAAGTCCAATTGGTAACTCTGTGGATGAATTCTGGGAATCGCTCTTGCAAGGAAAAAGCGGGGCAGATTTTATTACACACTTTGATGCATCAGACTTTGATACTAAATTCGCGGCAGAAATAAAAAACTTTGATGCAACGAATTACCTGGATCGCAAAGAGGCCAGGCGCATGGATTTATTTACTCAATACGCGATGGCTGCTGCGTCCGAAGCGATTGCTGACTCGGAATTGCCGTTGGATAAAATTGACCTGGAAAGAACCGGTGTTTTATTAGGAACCGGGATTGGCGGCATGCAGGTTTATCATCGGGAGACACAAAACTTGCTGAATCACGGTCCCCGTAAAATTAGCCCGTTTTTTATACCCATGATGATCCCTGATATCGCGCCGGGACACATAAGCATCAAGTATGGATTTAAAGGACCAAATTTTACCACGGTTTCTGCCTGCGCGTCGAGTGCGCATAGCCTTGGCACCGCGCTTCGTTTGATTCGATATGGAGACGCAGATATAATGATCGCGGGTGGTACAGAAGGTACAATCACTCCCATTTGTATTGGAGGATTCAATTCCTTGCGTGCTCTGTCAACAAGAAACGACGATCCTCAAAAAGCCAGCCGACCGTTTGACGTTGATCGTGATGGCTTTGTTGTTGGAGAAGGTTCGGGAATACTTGTGTTGGAGACTGAAGAACACGCTTTGAAACGTGGCGCGAAAATTTACGCGGAAATCGCTGGAGCCGGAGCAACAGGAGACGCGTACCATATCACTGCGCCCAGCCCGGACGGGAACGGAGCGATTCGTGTGATGAAACAAGCCTTAAATGATGCTGATGTTACTCCGGGCGATGTGGACTATGTAAATGCGCACGGCACATCGACGCCTCATAATGACCGGACCGAAACCACCGCGATAAAGGCTGTTTTTGGTGATCATGCTAAAAAACTAAGCATAAATTCGACCAAGTCGATGATCGGGCATTTACTTGGCGCTTCCGGGAGCCTGGAGCTGATTGCCACAGTAAAATCAATTTTGGAAAATAAGATTCACCCAACAATAAATTATCAAACTCCTGATCCCGATTGTGATTTGAATTATACTCCGAATAACGCTATTGAAAAAACAGTCAATGTCGCAATCTCAAATTCTTTTGGGTTTGGTGGGCATAATGGTTGTATCGTTGTTAAGAGATATCAAAAATAAAGAAAATTAGAATATATAATGTTTAATAAACTTTCAGAGTTTATCAGGAAAGCTGTAAAATTTCGACAGAAGAATTCATATATTAGCAATGATGTCATTCATCGCATTGAAGAGAAGCTGAATTATGAGTTTAAAAATAAGGATTTGGTGGCAAAGGCGTTAAAACATCGTTCATTTCTTTCTGTAACCAATGAAAGCAGGTTGATGTCAAATGAAAGACTTGAATTGCTTGGAGATGCGGTGTTAGGCATGATTGTTATTGAACACCTGTTTTTACGTTTTCCTTCAAAAGAAGAGGGCGAATTAACCGCGATTAAATCGCTTATTGTCAGCCGAAAAATATTAGCTAATATCGCGCGTGAGATTGGTCTCGGTGAATTTATTTTATTAAATGACGCTGAGGAGAAAGCGGGAGGAAGAAGCCGTCCTTCAATCTTGTCAGACGCGTTTGAAGCAATAACAGGCGCAATTTACCTGGATGGGGGGTTGAGTACTGCAGTGAATTTTATTCGGGAGAAACTGCTTTACCAGATTGATGTAATAACTTCAATAGATAAATATAAAAATTTTAAAAGCATATTGCTTGAGTATTCTCAAAGCAAATATTGGGGAATACCCCGATATATTGTCAAGAAAGAGGAGGGGCCTGACCATAATAAATTATTTACGATTGAAGTTATTGTAAATAATGAAGCATTGGGACTTGGCAAAGGCAACAGCAAAAAGAAGGCGGAGCAAATAGCCGCTAAAAACGCGCTAAAGAAAATAAAAATGCATAAGTTAAATGATGGAGGGTAACGTGGATTATTTCTTGACCGAGGACCAGCAGGAACTAAGGCAACTCGCTCGAAAAGTCGCAAAAGAAAAAGTTTATCCTGTGGCAGCTCATTATGATCAGACTGGTGAATTCCCCTGGGATATGGTCAAATTGTTTGCCGAGCTTGATTTTTTCAGGCTATTTATTGATTTTGATCATGGTGGAATGGGTGGTGGTGTTACTGAATTGTCGCTTATCACAGAGGAATTGTCTCGTGCCTGTGGAGGAATTGCCCTGGCAGTAGCTGGAACAGCTTTGGGTGCATTTCCGATTATTCTTTTTGGAAGCGAAGAGCAGAAACAAAAATTCCTGCCCAAAATTGCCGATGGAGAACATTTAGCGGGTTTTTGCTTGACAGAGCCATCAGCAGGATCGGATGCCGGTGCTGTAAAAACTCGGGCAGAGCGCAAAGGCGATAAATATATTTTAAATGGAAAAAAACATTTTATTACCAATGGCGGAGTTGCTCAAATTTATACAGTTATCGCGTTGACAAATCCGGCAAAGGGCAGTCGCGGTGCCTCGGCTTTTGTTGTTCCCGCTGATGCTCCGGGATTATCAATTGGTAAAAAAGAAGACAAAATGGGAATCCGCGCCTCAGCGACAAGCGAGGTTATTTTTGAAGATTGCGAGATACCGGCTGATTATTTATTGGGAAGAGAAGGCGGCGGTTTTGCCGTTGCGATGAAAACACTGGATAGAACCAGACCAGGGGTTGCTGCGCAGGCATTGGGTATTGCCCAGGGTGCTTTGGATGCTGCTGTTGCTTACGCCAAAGAGCGCGAACAATTCGGTCAATCGGTTATTTCTTTTCAGGCGATCCAGGTTATGTTAGCGGATATGGCAACACAAATAGAAGCGGCCAGGGCGCTGATTTATTCCACAGCGAAAATGATTGATTCCGGGTCAAAAAACTTTTCCAAAGAATCTGCCATGTGCAAGGTATATGCTTCGGATGTTGCGATGAAAGTCACCACCGATGCCGTGCAAATATTTGGCGGATATGGTTACATGAAAGATTACCCGGCTGAAAAATATATGCGCGATGCGAAAATTACCCAGATTTATGAAGGTACAAACCAGATTCAGCGCAATGTTATCGCCCAAAAACTTATCCGCGAAATCGCGAAATAATAGTTTTGATACTTGGTATTGGTAGCTTGATGCTGGGTGCTTGATGTTTGATACCGGATTCAGTAACCATACACCAATCATCTGAAACCAATTTGTCCTGTAATAAAGTTCAAATATTTTATTTGGGATATTGGCATCAAATATTTAAAGATGTGCGAATATGTTTGAAACATTATGAATTTATTGTTGTTTAACATGTTGTGGAAATTTATTAAAATAAAAATTGCTTGCATATCTGAATATTTTTATTTATATTTAGCCGATATAAGATGGAGCAGCCTTTCTTCATAACTATATAATATTTTTGGTGATAAGGCGAGTTAGTACTGTTGAAAAGACTTAGTCGTTTGGAAAGTGATGTTTCAAGATTTAACTGAAAAGTTAGAATTAATTACTAAAAAACTTAAAGGGCACGGTAAACTCTCAGAGAAAAATATTTCTGATGCTTTAAAAGAGGTCAGGAGAGTTCTTCTCGAGGCTGATGTAAATTATAAAGTCGCCAAAAGTTTTATCGCGGCGGTTCAACAGCGTTCACTGGGTCAAAAAGTCTTGAAAAGTATTACTCCCGGTCAGCAGATTGTGAAGATAATTCACGATGAGTTGGCTAACATCATGGGGAGAACTGAAGCAACACTTAATTTATCCGGTGCCAATCCCGTTGTTCTTATGCTGACTGGACTGCAGGGTTCTGGTAAAACGACGCTTGCTGGCAAGTTGGGTCTTTATTTCAAAAAAAGAGGGCATAAGCCCTTGCTTGTTGCGGCTGATACATACCGTCCTGCAGCAATAGATCAATTAGAAGTGGTTGGACAAAATATAGATGTCCCTGTTCTTTCGGATCGTTCGAAAAGTGCGATTGATATTTGTAAACTTTCGGTTAAACATTGTCGTGATCACGGTAATGACATTGTCATTTTTGATACAGCCGGTCGTCTTCACATCGACGAGAAAATGATGAATGAATTGCTGGAGATAAAGAAAAAGACAAAGCCGCAGGAAATATTCTTTGTTGCTGATGGCATGACCGGGCAGGACGCAGTAAATACGGCAAAAGAATTTCTTGGCTGGCTTGATTTTGATGGTGTAATATTAACCAAGCTTGATGGTGACGCGCGCGGCGGTGCAGCCTTGTCTATCCGAATGGCAACTGATAAGCCGATCAAATTCATTTCAACCGGTGAAAAGTTCGATGCGATTGAAAAATTTCACCCTGAGCGAATGGCATCGAGAATTTTGGGAATGGGCGATATTGTTTCGCTTGTTGAAAAAGCCGAAGAGGCTGTTGACCGTGAACAGGCGGCAAAGCTTGAAAAGAAACTGAGAAGACAGCAGTTTACTTTTCAGGATTTTTACGATCAACTGCAACAGATAAAAAAAATGGGTCCGCTGGATCAGCTTATGGGAATGATTCCCGGCGTTCAGGGAAAAATGCTTAAAGGCTTGAACACGGATGACCGGGCATTTGTGAAAATTGAAGCGATTATTAACTCTATGACGCGTGACGAAAAACAGCGACCGCAAATAATCGACGGTAGCAGGAGAAAAAGAATCGCTCGCGGTAGCGGAACCAGTGTGCAGGACATCAACCAATTGTTGAAGCAATTTAAAATGATGCAGAAAATGATGAAAAATGTTAATAAAATTGGATTTAAAGGATTACCCATTGGATTTTAGAAAAGAAGGTCCGGGTTTAGAATTTAGGAGGTAAGTGAATTGGCAGTAAAATTACGTTTAACAAGAAGAGGTAAGAAAAAACAACCATTTTATAGAATAGTCGCGATAGATTCGAGAACTGCGCGTGATGGCAAATATCTCGACAAAATCGGACATTACAACCCTCTCACCAATCCCGCTGAAATTATTATTGATGAAGAGAAATCGTTTTATTGGTTGAAAAATGGTGCGGTTCTAACTGATACAGTGAAAAATCTATTCAGCAAAAAAGGAATTATGTTAAAATGGTCCCTGATGAAAAAGGGCGCTGATGATCAGAAAATTGAAGAAGAATTTAAGAAGTGGGAATTGTTGCAAATAGAACGTGAGAAAAAGCAAGAAGCGTTGAAAGCCCAGGAATCTCGCGAAAAGGAAAAAGCTAAAGACGAAACTGCTGAAAAGGAAGAAGCAGAAGCAAAAGTTGAAGAAACTGAAGTAATGGATACAAAAGCTGACGCCAAGATTGAAGAAACTGAACCCAAAGTTGAAGAGGCTGAAGCTATCGTTGAAGATACACCCAAAAAAGACGCTGAAGTTTCCGGAAAACCTGAGGAAGAGACCGCTGCTGAAACCCAGGACGCCAATGTAGAAGAAACAGCACCGGAAACAAAAAAAACTGATTCGGAATAAAACTGAAATCAAATCAATTAGTAATTTAGCAGAGATCGGTTTTTTCCTACGTTCATATCAGAAGTTATTGAATTAATAGTTATATATTGATATACTGAATTTGACCGAATTCGTCTAATATAAGCTAATTGAGGAGGGGTTACTATGTTTTCGGAATCTAATGAGGGTATGGAAACGCAGGATGCGGGAATGAAGGAATTTATTGAAACCATTGCCAAACATCTTGTTGACAAACCGGAAGAGGTCAACGTAACAGAAATTGACGGCGAAAGAACGGTCGTCTATGAATTAAGAGTTGGCTACGGTGATCTTGGAAAAGTAATTGGAAAAAGAGGTCAAACAGCAAAATCCATTCGCATTTTGTTGGCTGCGGCTTCAGCAAAAAGAGGAAAAAGAGCCGTACTTGAAATTTTGGAATAAAAGACAACTTTAATATTCCATTGTCGGGTAATTGAATTAATGGTTTTCTTTTGTTATTAATATGAGACAAAGACCGGAATTTATCTCGCTTGGTGTCATTACAAAACCGCATGGGATAAAGGGAGAGGTACTCGTATTTCCGCTTACCGATGATCCTGATCAGTTCAAGAAATTGAAAAATCTCTTCATTTCAGGCATTGATGGTGAAAGAGAGCTGGTTACGATTGAGCGAATCAGGAAAAAAAATAGTTCGCTCATAATAAAATTTGCAGGTGTAAACAATCGTGATCAGGCTGAAGAATTAATTCAATCAAAAATTGAAAAACGTTTGGAAGATAGTGAACCTCTGCAACCGGATGAATATTATATTTTTGATTTGATTGGATTGAATGTCTTAACTGAAACCGGGGAGAATATCGGAACGGTTGAAGATATTTTGACTCTGCCAGCGAATGATGTGTATGTGGTTCGAAAAAAATCACGAGAAGTTCTCATCCCGGCAATTAAAGATGTTGTTAAAAAGATTGATTTGGAAGAAGAAACTATTTTTATTGAACTCATTGACGGTTTGATATAAAGTTTGAATGAAAATTCATATAATTACAGCTTTTCCCAATTTGATACTAAGTCCTTTGGAAGAGAGTATCATTAAACGCAGCCAGGAAAAGCAGCTCGTTGAAATATTCGTACACAATTTACGGGATTACAGTACTGACAAGCATCACAAGGTAGATGATTATCCCTATGGCGGTGCGCCAGGGATGATATTGAAACCTGAACCGATTTTTGCTTGCATTGAATCAATTCTCGAACGATTTAAGATTTCCAATCCGAACCTGTTATTCCTTACCCCGCAGGGAAAAACCTTTCATCAATCAAAAGCAGTTGAGCTTTCTGAAAAGGATCATTTAATTTTTCTCTGTGGACATTATAAAGGTATCGACGAAAGGATCCGGGATTACTGGAAGATGGATGAAATATCCATTGGTGACTATGTTCTGACTGGCGGTGAATTACCAACTTTAGTGGTAATTGATTCGGTGATTAGGCTTATCCCGGGCGTGATTAGTGATATTGAATCTGCGAGGACTGATTCTTTTTATGATAATCGACTCGACTGTCCATATTACACACGACCTGAAGATTTTCGGGGACTTAAAGTGCCGGAAGTGTTGTTGTCTGGGCATCACGCGAATATTCAGGACTGGCAGGAACAAAAAGCGAGAGAAAAAACTCAAAAGTATCGACCCGATTTATTAAATAACAATAAGAAAAAAAAAGATTAAAAAACATTAAAGATAGATCAGTGTAAGGAGGCTGGATTGATGAATAAAATGGATGTGGTGGTATCGAATCAGGTGAAAACTGATATACCGGACTTTGGCCCTGGTGATACAGTAGCTGTGCATGCCAAAGTAGTTGAAGGCGACAAAGAACGTATTCAGGTTTTTGAAGGTGTGGTAATTAAGAAACAAGGCAAAGGCATGGATGCAACATTTATCGTTCGTAAAATATCTCAGGGGGTTGGTGTGGAAAGAATATTTCCGCTGCACTCACCGCGAATAGCGAAAATTGAAAGACGCCGTGCAGGCAAAGTTCGCCGCGCTAAATTGTATTATTTACGCGGATTGCGAGGCAGAGCTGCCCGGATTGAAGAAAAGCGATAATATTTTGCCACAAAATTTCATTTGATAAAATGACCGTTATCGAAACTATCGATACCGGTCATTTTCTTTTTGGTTAAAGACTCCCTCCAACTGTTCTCAATTTTTACATTGACATTTAATTGAAATTTTTATACTTTTCTATTCGCTGCAAATTCATGAATAATTAAGGCTATTATCAAATGAATCCAATCGGTATCATCTATGATATAAAAAAATTCGCTGTTCATGATGGTCCCGGCATACGGACGACAGTTTTTTTAAAGGGTTGTCCATTGTCGTGTTGGTGGTGCCATAACCCTGAAAGCCAGAGCCGTTTTCCTGAATCAAAGACGGAGCTGCTTACGAAAAATAATTTGAAACTTTTTAGGGGGAATGAAACTATCGGCGTTGAGGTTTCGGTTGAAGAGGTGATGCGGGAAGTAGAAAAGGACATTGTTTTTTTTGATGAATCGGATGGTGGTGTTACTTTCTCCGGTGGGGAACCTTTAATGCAGGATGAATTCCTTCTTTCACTACTTAAACAATGTCGTTTAAAAGATATCCATACTGTTGTTGATACCAGCGGATACGCGGACTATTCTGTTTTTGAAAAAATAAATGATTATGTAAATATTTACTTGTACGATTTAAAAATTTATGATAATCAGAAGCATTTGAAATACACTGGTGTGTCCAATCAACTCATTCACCAGAATTTAAAACAACTTTTAAAAGCCGGGAAAAACGTAAAAATTCGTTTGGCGCTTATTCCCGGAATTGTTGACTCGCTGGAAAATCTTGCCCAGATCATCAGTTTTATCAAAACTCTTGATGATGAATTAACCGTTGATATTTTGCCTTACAATAAAATAGGGGAAAATAAATACAACAGAATGAACCTGGTTCATCAGCTTAGTGGTTTAGAACAACAGACTGAAGCTGAAATAAATAGAGTTAAATTACAATTTGAAACTGCCGGTTTGAAAGCATCATGAGGTTTTAATGAATAAGAGAGTTGAAAAGTTAAGAGAACAATCAATAAGTGCAAAAGCTGCAATTTCGCGTGAGCGAGCGGTTTTATTGACCGAGTTTTATAAGACTGGGCAGGCAGCCCAGGTATCAGTACCTGTGGCGCGTGCTTTGGCTTTTAAATACATTTTGGAACATAAAACAATTTGTATTAATGAAGGTGAACTGATTGTTGGTGAAAGAGGTGAGCAGCCAAAAGCAACGCCCACTTATCCGGAAATTTGTACCCATTCTTTAGATGATCTTGATATTTTGAATAATCGTGAGAAGGTTTCCTATACAGTAGATAAAACAACCAGGGAATCGCAGGATAGAGAAATTATTCCTTTCTGGTTCGGTATGTCCATCCGGGAGCGAATTTTTCGTGAAGTGGATAAAAACTGGAAGTCTGCTTATGACGCGGGTGTGTTTACAGAATTTATGGAACAACGAGCGCCGGGGCATTCCGTGCTCGGAAATAAAATTTATAGGAAGGGATTCCTGGATTTTCAGCAAGAAATTAAAAATAGCATTTCCAAACTTGATTTTTTTAACGATCCTGAAGCATTTCAAAAAAGAGAACAATTAACAGCAATGTTTATCACTACCGAAGCGCTGATCATTTTCGCGAATCGTCACGCGGAAAAAGTCAGGGAATTAATCGCGGATGAGACAGATGCAAATCGAAAAAAAGAGCTGGGAAAAATTGCTGAAGTCTGCGAACGTGTTCCGGCGAATGCTCCAACAAATTTTTGGGAAGCGCTGCAGTACTACTGGTTTGTGCACCTGGGTGTGATTACTGAATTGAATACATGGGATTCATTTAATCCGGGCAGGTTGGACCAGCATCTGCTGCCATTTTACCGGCAGGGAATCAAGGACGGAAGTTTGACAAAAGAAGATGCAAAGGAATTACTGCAAACATTTTGGGTCAAGTTTAATAATCAACCGGCGCCGCCCAAAGTAGGCGTTACAGCCCAGGAAAGCAATACTTATACTGATTTTTGTTTGATCAATGTTGGCGGAGTCAAAGAAAATGGTGAGGACGGCACCAATGAACTGACTTACCTGATCCTCGATGTGATCGAAGAAATGCGCTTGTTGCAACCCAGCTCTATGGTACAAGTGAGTAAAAAAAATCCCGACAGGCTTTTAAAACGAGCGTTGAAAATCATCAGGACAGGATTTGGACAGCCATCTGTTTTTAATACGGACGCGATCATACAGGAATTGATCCGGCAGGGAAAAAGTTTGCAGGATGCGAGAAATGGCGGTAGCAGCGGCTGTGTGGAGACCGGCGCGTTTGGCAAAGAAAGTTATATTCTCACCGGCTATTTCAACCTGGTGAAGGTGCTGGAAATTACATTGAATAATGGTGTGGATCCTGTGACAGGAAAAGAAGTTGGAATTAAATCAGGTGATGCAAATAAATTCACATCCTTCGACGATTTAATGAATGCTTTTAAAAATCAATTGCAGTATTTTATCAATGTGAAAATAAAGGGCAATATAATCATTGAAAGACTTTATGCTCAATACATGCCGGCGCCGTTCATGTCAGTTTTAATTGATGATTGTATTCAAAACGGGAAAGATTACAACGCGGGAGGCGCTAAATATAATACATCATACATTCAGGGTGTGGGCATGGGCAGTATCACAGATTCGCTTTCCGCGATAAAATACCACGTGTTTGACCAAGAAAAAGTTTCAATTGCCGCGCTTCTCACATTGTTGAAAAATGATTTTAATGGTGAGGAAAATTTCCGGCAACAACTGCTAAATGAAACACCGAAATACGGAAATGATGATAATTATGCTGATGATATTTTGCGCGAAGTTTTTGAGATGTTTTTTCAAATGGTGGACGGACGCCCAAATACAAAAGGAGGAACATACCGGATTAATTTGCTGCCGACAACTGTCCATGTGTATTTCGGCAGCGTAATTGGTGCGATGCCGGATGGAAGAAAAGCGCTTACACCCCTGTCTGAAGGAATCTCCCCAGTACAGGGCGCTGACCGGAACGGACCAACCGCGGTCATTAAATCAGCTGCCAAGATTGATCATTTGCGAACCGGTGGTACTTTGCTGAATCAAAAATTTACACCACAGTTTCTTGAAGATGATGAAGGAATTCAAAAAATTGTTCACCTGATCCGGTCATATTTTAAGATGGATGGGCACCTTTTTCATAAATCATGGTGCTATAACTTCAATATAAACAGTTTTTGATTTGATTGGAAATTACCTAATTTTTACCTTTTTAGAGTTGAATCATAAAAATTAACACTAATTTATAAACAAGGAGCCGTTTATGTTTGATGCTGATATTTATATCAAAAGAAGAAACATTCTCAAAGATCAAATAAAATCGGGTGTAATTTTATTTCCCGGTAATGATGAATCACCCATGAATTATCCAGCGAACACTCTACACTTTCGCCAGGACAGTTCTTTTCTTTATTATTTCGGATTGGACTTTCCTGGATTGGCTGCAATAATCGATATTGATAATGATGAAGAAATTATTTTTGGTTATGATTACACGGTGGATGACATTGTCTGGATGGGACCCCAGGAAACAATGGCGGAGAAAGTGAAACGGATTGGAGTAATGAAAACAGAAGCACCCGAAAAGATTGAGGAAAAAATTAAAAAAGTTTTAGCTTCTGGCCGTCGTGTTCATTATCTTCCACAATATCGGGGCGAATCAATTATTCATGTTGCTGATTGGACAGGCTGCCACCATTCGGAGGTAAACAAGAAAACTTCCAATGAATTAATCGAAGCTGTGGTCGCGCAGCGATCTTTTAAATCTGATCTGGAAATCGCAGAAATTGAGAAAGCTCTTGAAATTTCTTATGACATGAATACACTGGCAATGAAATTATCAAAGCCAGGGATTTATGAGAAAGAAGTTGCCGGTGCTGTGGAAGGCATTGTACTTTCGCATGGAAGTTTTACCTCCTTTCCGGTTATTTTTACCGTACATGGCGAAGTGCTGCATGGTCATTCGCACGAGAATTTAATGGAAGATGGAAATCTGCTGGTGCTTGATTCAGGCGCAGAATCTCCGCTGCATTATGCCAGCGATATTACGCGCACATTTCCCGTCAGTGGAAAATTTACTGATTTGCAAAGAGACGTATACAATGTAGTTTTGTCTTCCCAAATCGGCGCTATTGAAAAAATGGCTCCCGGGGTTTCGTTCAAAGAAGTCCATTTGACCGCTGCTAAAATTATCGCCAGTGGAATGAAAGAGCTTGGCTTTATGAAAGGTGATGTGGATGAAGCAGTT
>NBLI01000226.1 GCA_002084535.1 Candidatus Zhuqueibacterota bacterium 4572_119 | reverse complement strand
GATTAATTATTTTTTTTGACACCTGAAGGACATTTATGATTGCTTAAATAGGCTCCACTTTATAAGTGAAGCCTATTTTTTGGCGATTTTTTTAAAATTGCAATATTTCATTTGACAATAGAGGAAAAAAATAATTATTTCTTTTTTTTTATAAAAAAAAACCAGGTTTCTTAAAGAAACCTGGCTTTTAATTCATTTTTTATTTAACCGGCTTCCCGGATTTATCCGGATAAGCTGGAATCGGTGGAACCGTTTTTTCCTGTGTCTTTAATTCTTCTAAAATAACTTCAATCGCTTTATTCAGTTGTTGATCGATTCCTGCGAATTCTTTTGCCGGATCATTTTCAACTTCAATATCAGGCTCAACACCATGACCTTCAATGATCCATTTTTTACCTGAAACATGAAACGGTGCAAATTCCGGTTTGTTCAAAGAGCCACCATCCAATAATGGTAACGATCCCCGAATACCAACAACTCCGCCCCAGGAGCGTTTACCGATCAATTTTCCCATTTTATGTTGCTTGAAACGATACGGGAACAGGTCACCGTCTGATGCAGAAAATTCGTCTAATAAACAAACCTTGGGCCCATATATCATTGCACCGGGATCAGTACTCGAAATCCTGTTTCTTGCCATATCAATCATTGCAACTTCACGACGCAATCGTTCAATGAGCATCGGCGAGACATTTCCGCCGCCGTTACCCCGAACATCAATGATGAGCGCTTTCTTTTTCAACTGCGGGTAAAAATATTTTACAAATTCATTCAGCCCGTGAACGCCCATATCAGGCACATGCAGGTAACCCACTTTTCCGCCTGTGGCTTTATCCACTTTTTTGATATTGGTTTGCACCCAATCAAAATAATAAAGATTAGATTCATCAGCAATTGGTTTTACAACAACTTCATGACTGCCTTTTTCCGTTGGTGTGGAATTTACTTTAAGCGTAACTTGTTTACCTACTTTGTTTAACAAAGCGGTAAAAATATTTTTCATCTTTTTAGTTGATTTTCCATCAACTGCCAAAATATAATCACCTTCATTTACATCAACACCAACCTCAGTGAAAGGCGATCGCAACGTTTTATCCCAGTTTTGTCCACGCAGAATTTTTTTGACTTGGAAATAACCAGATTTATCTTGTTCAATTTTAGCACCCAGCAAACCTGTTTGAATACGTTTTGCTTTTTTCCAATCGCCGCCGCCAACATAAGTATGCCCGACACTCAATTCACTGATCATTTCGCCAATAATATAGGTCAAATCAACCCTATGGTTCACATGTTTCACTAACGGCTGATATTTTTCTCGGATGCCTTCCCAATCAACACCGTGCATATTTGGCGCATAAAAGAATTCACGCATTTGCCGCCAGCACTCATTATAAATTTGCGCCCACTCTTTTTTCTTATTTAAGTTGACCTGCATGTCAGACAATTTTAATTTTTTATCTATTTTAATTTTTCCAGTTCAGTCTCTTTTTGTTTTTTAAAATCATACATAAGCAGAAGCGTTTTCTTGTCTTTGCTGCCCCTGCGTGTGTAATAAAGATTATCACCAACTGAAGAGAGACTCCCGTAAGCCGAAGCTTTAATCGGCAAGCCAACGATGCGATCTTTTAATCCATCCACATCAACCTTAACTACGACACTCTCTTTTTTCTTGTCGGATTTGTCTTTTTTATCATCTTTCTTTTTCTTGTCAGATTTTTTTTCTTCTTTTTTGATTGTTACTTCATCACTTTTGGGCTTAAAAGGTGACTCCACTTTTTTATTCAAAGTAACAAAGTAAATCCGCGACATATCCTGATAAGCGTGGTTCCATTCTGTCCAGCTATAAGTTGGACTGAAATCACGGTTAGATACAAAAAACAAAAATTTTCCATCTGAACTAAACTTTGGTGAATTGGCTGAATACCAGCCGTCTGTCACCTCATAAGATTTGTCTTTTTCCAGGGAATAAAGATAAATCTTATTCATTACTTCTTCTTCAGGCTTGGTATAAGCTATCCATTTACTATCCGGAGACCAGCTATAATCGCGCATTTCCCAAACATTTGATTGAAATATATTTGTTATTTTTTTTGTTTTGATATCAATATAGCGTAATCGTTGTCGCCTGTCACCCCAGAGTAGTTTTTTGCTGTCTGGTGACCAGTAAATTTGGTATTTATAAGTTTCTCCGCCTTTGGTTAGCTGAACTGGCTTTCCTTTTCCGTCCTGAGAGATAAGATAAATTTCATCTTCACCTGTGGCATCAGAAATATAAGCAATCCATTTTCCATCCGGAGACCATTTGGAATTTCTTTCATGAATTCCGGGGGTCCCTGTTAAATTTCGTGTCGGGCCATGTTCAGCCGGTACAGTAAAAACATCTCCTCTGGCGCCAAACAAAGCTCTTTTTCCATCCGGAGAAATTTCATAATTAGAGACGTTTTTGCTAACATCTTTTATTTCACATCTGCCGTTGACCATGTCATCAGCGATTTGAACAGAAACTTTTTCCACCTGTTCAGTTTGAAGATCAAATCGATAAATGTAACCGCCGTATTCAAAAACGATGGCATCTTTGCCGAGTGAAGGGAATTTAATATCGTAATTAATGAGATTGGTTAATTGTTTGGTGTTTTTAGTTGATAAATCATAAACATATAAATTCATTCGCTGGTAATCACCGCGGTCGGAAAGAAAATAGATCTTATTTCCGTGCCACATTGGAATAATATCCTGGGCAGGATTGTTTGTTACATTTTCCACTTTTTTTGTTGCAAAATCATAAATCCAGACATCATCTGCCATTCCACCGCGATAGCGTTTCCATGTTCGGAATTCACGGAAGATACGGTTGTAAGCCATTTTTTTATCGTCCGGTGAAAATGAAGTGAAACCGCCCCGTGGCACAGGAATCTGATTCGGTAATGTTGCATCAGTTGAAACCAAAAACAATTCCCCATTGAATGAATTATAAGATTTCATTCGGGAACGGAAAACAATTTCCTTATTATTATGTTTCCAACCCATTACCAGGTTGTTGGGACCCATTCTGTCAGAAACATCATCTCTGCCAAGCGTGGCAGTGTAAGTTAATCTTTTGGGAATACCGCCACCTGCTGGCATTAGATAAACTTCAGTGTTGCCGTCATATTGACCGGTAAAGGCTAACCATTTGCCATCGTGCGAGAATCTGGGAAACAATTCCATGCCAACATGATTTGTCAGTTTCCTGGCAATGCCGCCTTCAGATGAAACAGAAAACAAATCGCCGGCATAGGTAAAGACGATTTGGTCTTTGTGGATTGTTGGAAAACGGAGCAGTCCTGCTTCATCACCCGCAACTACAGAGATGCTTAACAACAATACCAATACAATTAAGAGAGATGAAAATTTGTTCATAATTCCTCCAATTAAAATTAAGTAACTGATTATTATATTACACACAAAAGCTTTGTTATTTTAACAAAATTTTTTACTGCACACTTTCCAAAGATTTTAGTGAAACATGAAAAGTCAAACGTGAAACGAAAAACACTAAAAAACTGTCTTCCCATTTCACTTTTCACCTTTGACGTTAGGATTTATAATCATCATAAACATTACGTATCCTGTTTCAATGTAAGATATGCAATTTAATTTTTACGTTTTCTATTCTCTAATTGTTTCAAAAAATTAGATGGATTTACAACAAATGACTCGAGTAATAAACAAATTTTTGTAACAGCAATTAATTTTTTAAAATAGCAATTTTTTGTTGTCATTTTGTAATATATTGTATATATTATAAATACCCCCGACATACCTGTGTAGTTACCATATTTTAATATGGAAGTACAGACCATGAATGTCGGGGCAATTCAATGTAACCAATCATAGGGTAGAATTCAATTATGAAATGCGCTCACAGAAATGGAACAGGACACAGAAATTAATTCAATTAATTTTTTTTCTGTGATGTATTCCACTTCTGTGGGCTAATTTGTACCATCAATTTGAACCCTGTGATCGCTTACAATTCAATACAAGTAACCTATTAAAAATAAATGACTAGGCTCGACTTTCAAGTCGGGGATTTTAAATGCTCCTCAAAATATTTATCGGGCTTTAGCCCGATTGTAGATCTTAACTTAATGATATTGTCTATATACTGGGAGAATAAATAGATATGCAGGAAACAGAGACGTGCGGCGGTAGTAGTAGAGAAAAACGGAAATTTTAAAATAAATAGCAATATTTTGAATATAAAAGTCCTCAGAAAAATCTGAGGGCTTTTTGTTTATCCAAATTGAGTTTCAAATCACATTTGTGTTTAACACATTATAATTATAAAGATTATGCCCGTTTTAATTTTCGTTAATGAATAATTCAAGCTATAATCTATTGTAAAATACACACTTTTAAGGAAACATTTTATTGAATACAACGTTAAATTAAAAAAGGCACATAAAAAATAACCCGATAATTAACAAATTTGATTTATCAAATTCTCGTATTAAAAATGAACTTAATCAAACGACAAATTCTTCCCGACATTCTGAAACATCTTTCAGCACCGGAGATTACGCTCATAACCGGAGCCAGGCAGGTGGGAAAAACCACATTGATGAATGAAGCAAAAAAATTTTTAGATGAACAAAATAAAAAAACGTTATATTTCAATTTGGATTTTGAAGCGGATTTTTTCTACTTTGGATCCCATGAAAAATTAATACAGAAAATTGAATTAGAATTGGGAGATAATAAAGGTTTCGTTTTTATCGATGAAATTCAACGAAAGGAAAATGCCGGACTATTTTTAAAAGGATTATTTGACAGAAGTGAACGCTATAAATTTATTGTATCAGGTTCTGGTAGTGTTGAGCTTAAAGAAAAAACACACGAATCATTGACTGGCAGGAAACGCATCTTTTTAATCATTAACGAGATTTTTGACAGCTATTTAAAAAAGGATATTGTGTATTTACTCAGAGTTGACCGTCCTGATACATTTATTAAACTCATACGGCTATTAGCCCATTATTGTGGATCAATTATAAACTATAGCAAATTAGCTTCAGATGTTGGAATTTCTGTGCCTACTCTTAAAAAATATCTCTGGTTTGCAGAAAATACGTTTATTATCAAAACAGTTCACCCATATTTTAAAAACAAGAGAAAAGAAATTACAAAATCTCCAACAATTTATTTTAATGATCTTGGATTAAAAAATTTTGCTTTAAACCAATTTGGTAACGAGGCTGCTATAATAAATTCAGGATATTTATTTCAAAACCTGATTTTTAAAATCTTAAATGAAATTCTCAATAATCAATTTTATTCGATTCATTACTGGCGTACCAGCGATCAAGCGGAAGTTGATTTTATTATTGACACTGGGGATCAAATAATACCGTGTGAAGTAAAATTTTCCCAATTAAAAACAGATCGTGTTAGCCGTTCATACAGAAATTTTATTAACGCTTATCAGCCTAAAAAGGGGTACATTGTAAATTTGAACTATGAGAATGAAATTCGAATTAATAATACTACAATTAAATTTATTCCGTTTTATAAACTTTATATGGTGTCTTTTTAACCTGTGACTGGATCTCGTTTCAAATCGCTTGCACTACGAAAAACAAATTGTTACCAAACAAAGTGACTATCTCCCGGCAATTTCCTTTAAAATCTCAACTGCTCTGGGATCTTCACTACGTCCCAAAACATAAATCGCTTTTTTTCTCACATCAACATTTCTATCGTTTTTTGCTGCTTTTGCCAGTGTTTCTAATACACCTTTTTTTTCTACAAACTTTCGTAATTGGCTAACAGCTTCATAGCGGTAAGCTGGATTTGATTCTTTTTCAATCATTTTTGTCAGAGTAGGTACACTTTTTTTTGCGTCCTGCCGCCCCATTGAACGAATAGCTGACAGCTTGATTTCTTCGTTTTCGCTCAAATTATCAAAAATATCCGAATGATCCCAACTATCAAAATGGACGAATGATACTTCATCAAAGTCAAAGTCGAAATCGAAATCAAAATCACTGAAATCCAGATCAATTTCCGGGATGTCGATATCAATTTCTGGAATCTCCGGAATATCGATATCAATTTCCGGGATTTCAGGAATTTCAATGTGAATATCAGGTATCTCGATATGTTCTAAATGACTCAACGAATATTCCAGGTGTCCCATCGATTCTTCCAATCCGCTCAAATCAAGATGTATTTCAGGGATTTCGATTGAACGAAGTTCATGTTCATTGTCTTTTAATTTTTGTTCCAGCTTTCTCAATTTTCTTTCCAGTTTTTTTTCATCGATTCCCTGACCGAATAAAGTCAGTGTAAAAATCAGAGAAAAAATCAGAACAACTGTTGTAAAGAGTTGAAATTTCATTGTAGCCTCCACTTTGTTTAAAATTCCAATACTCAAATTCTAAATTCCAAACTATTTTGGTCATTGAGATTTGGAATTTGGAAATTATTTGTAATTTGGTTTTTGGATTTTGGAATTTAAATTCAATGTCTTACCTAACTACTTTATCTGAAGTGAAATTCTTGACATCAACCAATTTACTAAATACCAAACCAGTACGTCATTTTCACCATAAAAATATTATCGCCTTTTGCGTTTAATAATCTGTCCATTGATCTTCTGAGTTTGAATTCTCCAATATCTTCAAAATCAGAGCGCCGTTGTGTCCACACAAAATACAGTGTTGAGCCTGGTGAATATTCCCATCTCAAAACCGCATTTCCGCGCAGGGATTTAAAATTAAAATCAGGGTTCCATAATTCGATCGGTTCTGCAGGACCATTTTCGCCATCAGGATCAACTATGTAATTTTGTGCATCATAGGTTGATTCGCCTTCACCATAAATATTAAATTCATAAGACTTCTCTTGGGCAAGCTCTTTAAAATCGTAATAATCACCCGAAGCAATCAAAGGTTGAGCATACAATTGCAAGCTTAATCTGGGAGTAAAAGTCCAGTTTAACCTGATACCGGTTGAAAGGGTAGTTTGATTCATTTCTGCAAAAACGTAACGTTTGCCATAAGTGGCTGTTGCTGTTGGGTCATCAAATGCGCCCACCCACTGGGCATTCGTTCTGTCGCGCGAATAATCCGGACTGATGGTTAGTGATAAATTATCTGCAGGTTTCCATCTCAGGCTTGGACTAATGCTGTAATATTTTGATGATTCATCGAAACCGCCATTAAAACCAATCCCTAACACCCAGGATTTTCGATCAT
>NBLI01000225.1 GCA_002084535.1 Candidatus Zhuqueibacterota bacterium 4572_119 | reverse complement strand
GCTCCCAATTCTGTAGCAAGCACCCCTATTTTAAGAGCATCGATAGAATCCACATAGCCGTCTTTTTTGCTGACAAAATCACGCTTGTATTTACTCTGAGGATAATGATCAGGATTGTTAACAATTGAAACATCTCCCCCCTGTGATTTTACCATCGTCACAAAGGTTTGATAAGCTTTGCCTGATGACAAAATGTCCGACAGTTTGCTAATTGCCTTTTTATGATTTGATTCCTGTCCTGTCTGGCAAAGCATTTCAGCGCCCAGGGCGATTGTAACGTCCATCAAATCTTTTGCCCCATTACCTTTCAATGCTTGTATAGCCTCCCTGGTTTCCAGCCAATTTCCAACGGAATTTCCCAATGGTTGGTCCATTAAGGTCATTAACGCGGAAACTGTCATGCCAAATCTTTCTCCAACAGCGATTAAATTTTTTGCCAGTTCCAGTGATTTTTCTTCTGAAACAAAAAATGCTCCCTTTCCTGTCTTTACATCGAGGACCAGGGCTTTTGCACCTTCGGCTATTTTTTTGCTCATAATACTGGCTACCACCAGCGGTATCGATGGAACAGTTCCTGTGCTATCTCTTAAAGCGTAAATCTTTTTATCTGCTGGAGCGATTTTTTGTGATTGACCAATCATCGCCACTGAGTATTTTTCCAGGTGCGAAACATATTCTTTTAAGGAGAGGTTTGTCCTAAATCCGGGTATTGACTCTAACTTGTCCAGGGTTCCGCCAGAGTGTCCCAAACCTCTGCCGGACATCATGGGAATAGCAAGTCCGGCTGCTGCCATGAGAGGGGCTAATATAAGCGAAACTTTATCTCCCACACCGCCAGTGCTGTGCTTATCAATCGGGAATTTTTCGAGGTGGTCCAAATTAACTGTTTCACCGGATTCAATCATGGCTTTTGTTAGCAGAAAAATTTCCTCGAAATTCATTCCCTGGAAGTAAATCGCCATAAGCAGCGCGGACATTTGGTAATCGGGCACTTCTCCATCCACAAAACCATTTATAATGAACTTAATTTCATCTTCAGATAATTCTTTTCCATTGCGTTTTTTAATTATTATTTGTTCTGCGGTCATTTTTCCTCACGCTTTGATTTACTCATTTATTAAAAGCATTAGCTATTAAAATTACTTTTCTGTTGTTGGGGATTATTAAAAAAACATTTACCTGCCCGTATTTATCAATAAAAACCTTTTTTGGGTCAGATGATCCAGCCCTTTTTTACTTTTCCCCGAAAAATATACAAATTATTTTTCTTCTATTATTTCCTGAATTGCCTGTATAAACTTAAATCCCAGCGCTTCCGCTTCTTCACTGGATTTAGCCTCGGAGTAAATCCTGATGATGGGTTCAGTATTGGACGGTCGAATATGTACCCAGCGGTCTTTCCAGAGGATTTTTATGCCATCTGTTTTGTCAATATTTTCCTTTTTATATTTTTTCAAGATCGCGTCTAAAACCGAATTCACATCCAAATCTTTAATTTCAATTCTGTTCTTTCCCTGAAAATATTGAGGCAATGATTGATGCAGCTCTGTCGAACTCATCCCTGATGAAGCCAATTGCTGCAAAGTTAGCGCGATTGCCAGGGGTGCGTCCCTTCCCAAATGCAATTCCGGGAGTAGCACACCTCCGTTTCCCTCCCCACCTATGGCGGCTTTCTCCTTTTTCATTTTTTGCGCGACAAATATTTCACCAACCTTGGTACGAAAAACTTTGGTATTAAATTTTGCCGCCACATCATCAATTGCCTGGGTTACAGACGCGTTTACGACAATCGGGCCATTCTTTTTGGATAAAACAAAATTCACCGCCGATACCAGGGTGTATTCTTCCCCAAAAGGCTTGCCCTCGTCTGAAACAATGGCTAATCGATCAACATCAGGATCAACGGCAAAACCGATATCCGCCTTCTCACTTTTTACTTTTTCACAAAGCTCAGTAATATTCTCAGGCAATGGTTCAGGGCTTCTGGGAAAAAGACCGGTCGGCTCTTCATTGATAAAAGTTGTTTCGCAGCCTAATTGTTTCAATAAAGACGGCAGAATTGTACCACCCGCACCGTTTACGCAATCTACCACAACCTTGAACTTTCTTTTTGCAATTTCATCAATGTCAATTAATTTTAATTTTAAAATTGCTTTTATGTGATCGTCAATCGCTTTTTCATATTTTTCTAATTTGCCAACCTGATCCCAGGTTACATTGCGATAGTCATTTTTTTCGACATTTTTAAGCACCTCTTTTCCCTGGGTTTCGTCAAGAAACATGCCCGATGAATCAATTAATTTGAGGGCATTCCATTCAATGGGGTTGTGGCTTGCTGTTATAGCAATGCCGCCTCGTGCTTTCAATTTTTCTACTGTCATTTGGACAGTTGGTGTTGGGCAAACTCCAATATCAACCACATCACAGCCCGTTGCCAGCAACCCGGAAATCACCGCGTGCTGAACCATGGGACCTGTTACGCGGGAATCTCGCCCGATTATTACTTTGCCACCGCCAAGGTATGAACCCAGCCCCATGGCAAAATTTAATACTGTCTGGGGCGTTAATCCATCCCCAACAATGCCTCTAATTCCTGAAATGCTTATCATTAAATTCGGCACTTCTACCTCCATTACATTACACTTTAAGTTAAAATTTATTATAGTGAATCAAGTCTGATAATCTTCGTTTTGGAACATGAAGAACTCCTTTTTCATCCTTCCAGTATTTGATTGAATCTTCCGCGGCTTCCACTACCACCGGCTTTTCATCGGGATAACCAAGCGCTAAAACAGCGTTTATTTTATAATTCCGGGGAATATCAAATATTTTCCGAAGTTCTGCACGATTAACCGAGCCAATCCAGCAAGAAGCAACATTTTCATCCAGGGCGGCCAGTATCATATTTTCTATTGCTGCCGCGGCATCTGTTTCTCCGTTTTCTTTTTTAATATCAGAATTAATTAAAACAACAATATAAGCCTGGGGTTGAGCACCTTCCGGTGGGTTGCCTTCTGGTGCTATGTAGCCCGCCCATTTCAAGGTAGCAAAAATTTTGCCTAATAATGAGGCTTTATTAATTACGATAAATTCTAATGGTTGAAGGTTTGAACCCGAGGGCGCAAGTCGTCCCGCGTTAACAATTTTTTTCAAAAGTTGCTCGGGAACCGGCTTGTCTTGAAATTTTCGAATTGTTCGCCTTTCAAGAATTAATTCATAAACTCCCAAATCATTTCCTTTCAAAACTCTTTGAAAACCGCTGTCATTTTTTTCCACCACAATGAATTGTGGTGTTGCTTCAAATTTGATCTATAACAAGTAAAGATAATTCTACATCCGCTTCGTAATACCTCTGTTACTGGTGGCAGACAGAGGTGTCGTACACTTCAACTAAATAATAAATTGTGCCATCAACAATTATACGGTTACGATTGATGTTTGAAACTCAGTTTTTGCGTTTTATTCCTTAATGTGTGAATAATTCAGGTTATCCCGCTACCTTTAAAAATATGATGAATAATGCGGGATAAATAATTTCATCGTCAGTCATGTTTTAAAAATATTGACTGTCTCTAGAAAAACCGTAAAAAGCTTTAATTATTCTATTGCTTTCCGCCTGATACTTATCCGCTGTTCCTAAAAAAAGCAAAAGAATTTGTAGCTGGAACAAACATCAACGGCCTAAAATAAAAAAAGGTATTTTTTTCATAAAATTCAAATACCTGTTTTAGACGTGATATTAGATTAGCAGTAATATATCGAAAATATTTTTAAATTACAACAAAAATCGGCTTCTTGATGGGGGATTTAGATTCCATGGTATTTATTCACATGGTTTCTGGAGATTTAACACTTTCCAAAGACGATCGTCAATATCGTCCGGAACATTTTCCTTTGGCATGTCTCGGTAAAGATAGACAACCTTTCTTATGGAATCAACTTGCGCGCAGCATTTTGAACAATTCTCAAGGTGTTCTTTTACTTCTTTACAAAGCGGGCTATCAATATCTTCTGACAGCTCATCACAAATTTGATGCAATGTTTTAATGCAGTTCATTGATTTCTCAATATTAATTTTTCATTTCAGCCAACTTGTTTCGCAACGCAACTCGTGCCCGGTGCAGGTTTGATTTAACAGCGGGCAATGACAGGTCAAGCATTTCAGAAATTTCTTTTAAAGGCAATCCCTCAATATCCTTTAATACAAAAGCAGTTTTATAATTTTCCGGGAGTTCTGATATTGCTACATCCATTCTATTTTTTAATTCAAGATTAATTAAATCATCCAACGGATCTTTTTCCAGCGAATGGATAAAAGAAGAATAATCGCGGTTTTCATCCTCTAAATTTTCGTCAAATGATTGAAGCCGCCTTTTCTTTGTTCTTAATCGCATCAAAGCCTGGTTGGTGGCAATGCGATATATCCAGGTTGACAACTGAGATTTTTCCTGAAAATTTGGCAGCGCCTGCAATACTTTTAAAAACGTCTCCTGTAAAACGCCTTCCGCCTGATCTTTATTGCCCAACAATTTGAGGCTCAGGTTATATACCATTTTCTCATACTGTTTTACAATTTCAGACTGCGCTACTGGATCGCCTTTTTTGGCTTTGCTTATGAGCTCTTTTTCTGACATTTCCATCAATTCATTTTCCCTGTTCTATAAAACATTATAAAATAAAAAAAAAGTTCAATAAAAACAAGGTTTATTTGAAAGAAAAGTCAGATTTTTTTGGTTTTCGCAGGGTAGTTTTTGTTATTTTGAGATAGGAGAAAATTTTCGAGCTTGGATTTCAGGATTTTAAAAAATTTGCCGGATTCAACTTTTACCGAATCACATAATGATTGTTTTACTGGGATTCAATGAAAAATCCAAATACCGCTTGTTGTTCTGTAATCCCCGCTAAACCAGTGTTTGAGATGACATAAATAATCAATGATTGAGCCCATTCTAAAAACCGGGCATTTTAGAGTTGTTTAAAAATTGCATTGCTATACACAATATGATCATGTTTTGATTGAATTAAAATGCCTGGTTTTTACCTTTAAATGTTGGACTTTTGTTTACTTCTCAGCTGCTACCCTTCTATCTGTGAAATAGTTTTTATTGCCTATTAGCCCTCTTTATCGTCAATTATTTTGAAATCGTAATTTAATTCCGCGGTTTTTCTGAGCATTGCTGACGCAGAACAATATGTTGTGTTCGTTAATTCAATAGCTCTTTCAATGTCCTTTGGTTTTATTTTTTCTTTATCGCCGGACACGATAAACAATATATTAATCTTTGTAAAAACTTTGGGATGAGATTCAGCGCGTTCCGCCTCTATTTCTATATTAACTTTGCTGAATGGTGTTCGTTTTTTTTGTAGTATAGAAATCACGTCCATTCCGGTGCAACCTCCAAGAGACACCAGCATCATCTCCATTGGTCTCATCGCAGCATCGCTACCGCCTAACTGTTCATTGGCATCCATGATAACCATGTGTTTTGTTTCTGATTTTCCAACCAACGTAAGTCCGTTTAATTGCTCTATTTCTACTTTCACATTTCCTCCATGAATTTTCTGTATGTATTTCTGGGTGTTGCCAAGGCTTTTCTTTTTAAAATAAGTACAATAAAGCAAGCCACATGCAACATTAAAATTATTTTAATTTAATATTAAATTTTTCAAGTATGAGATTGTCAACTTTCATTTTCAGCTTATTTATTGTTTTTGGTTCGTCATGCTTTTGCTCGATTTCACAATAAACTAATTCGCGCAAGAGTTCAGCTACTTTTTTATCACAACAAGCATCAAACCGATCTTCTATCGTTTCGATGAACCGTATCATGTCGTTCTCATTTACACTCATATCTTTGATCCTCCTAAATATTTGATGGACAAAATTCGGAAAAGATTCAAGTGGACAGGAGTATAAATCATAATTAGTTCTTGAACAAAAACCATTAATCGATGTCATTTCGGATATGCCGCGGCGGATCGAGAAATCTTTTATATCTCGACACACCAATGCTTAAACAAAATTTTCCTCCGCGATAGGAGGTCGAGATAACAAAAACAGGAGTTCTCGTTCGGATACTTATTAGCAGGTCTTGAAAAATGAGTTGTTTTTGCTGATTATGCGTGTTTTGATAAACTCAACTGCAAAACATCCAAATTATTTAATC
>NBLI01000224.1 GCA_002084535.1 Candidatus Zhuqueibacterota bacterium 4572_119 | reverse complement strand
GCCAAGTGTGGCGCGGGTTGCTATTAATCTGGAAAAAAGAACAGTCGGTGTGGAAGGTGATGTGCGTGTTGAACAAATAGTTAATGCCGTCCGTGAAGCTGGATTTTCACCAGAGGTAGATAAAAATTATTAAAAATTTAAGACTTTGAGACGGAAAAATTATTCATTAAAAGCATAATTTGAAATAGTTATTGACAAAATCATTTCAATTTTGTTTATTATAGAGTAAATTAATTCCATTAATGGTTATTGGGGAGTGTGGATTTTATTATTATCTGGATATATTTCAAATGTTTGACATGCTTGCTGATAGGTATATCAAAAACACAGTCAATAAATTAGAAAACGGTTAATTTCATTAAATTGTAAAACACAAAAAAGGGAATTCTATGAAAGTAAAAGAAATTCTAAAATCAAAAGGCCCGGAAGTTGTCACGATTGGAGAGGAAAAATCAGTTTATGATGCTATATCGACTCTGGTAAAAAACAAGATTGGATCATTGATTGTTCTTAACGTGGAAGGAAAGATTGTCGGAATCATAACGGAACGCGATATCCTTACCGAGAGCGAAAGAAATGATGGTCGTCTAAAAGAGATTAAAGTAAAAGATGTTATGACCAAAGATTTAATTATTGGGCAGGCTGAAGATGATATAGAATATATTGAAGCCATTATGACAGAAAAGCGTAATAAAATGTGACTATCAAAATCTAAAATATTTTAATAATTGTCTTGACATTTAACATAAAAGTATTTTAAAGATATGGAGTGAATTGACTGTGTCAATTCCATGCATCGACACAGTCGACGCACTCCAAAGTAAATATAGAAATTGTGTATGATTTAACATTTTTTTTTAGAATTTCAGGTTTTATATTAAGCGGAGTCAGAGGGTAGCATAAATTTGTCAATGAATCATATAGTTAATCTGCAAAACACTGATTTTCGGAAGTGATAATAAATATTACTGAATGCGGATTCAAAGATGAAATAAAAAATTCTCTGCATTATGAAAAACATAGTTACAATTTTAAAATTGATTAGAATATTTTCAATAATTTCATCGCCATAATAAAAATAGCCACGAGCAAAACACCCCTGATCACTTTTTCCCCTTTTTTAACAGCCAGCTTGGCAGCCCACCATGCTCCGAAAGCGTTTCCTCCAGCCAGCAACAATCCATAAAGCCAGTTAATATTATCCGTAAAATAAAATACTAAAATTGCCGGTATCATATATAATCCAATAATAAAAACTTTGTGCATATTTACATGAATTAAATTCAACCGCATGATGTAATGAAGAGTCGCCATGATAATGAAACCCACGCCAGCCTGGATAAATCCACCGTAAAACCCAATGCCAATTAATGCGGGATAAAGCAGCCAGGGATTATAGTCCCCGGTTTCAGTTTTAAATTGCTTTTTTGACTTTGGGGTAAGCAGCATAAAAATAATGCCAATCATAACGATTGCTAAAATTTTTTGAAATAATTCATTACTAATGTTTACGGCAATCACAGCGCCTATAATAGCTCCTGGCAAAGTAAATGCTGCCAATTTAAGGCTTAATTTAAATTGAGCAAACTTTTCCTGTTTAAAAGAAACGACAGCAGAAACATTTTGTATGAAAATCGCGATACGATTGGTGCCGTTTGCCATCGAGCTTTCCAGCCCAAGGAAAATAAGGATGGGTAAAGAGAGAGTTGATCCACCGCCAGCCATGACGTTTATGAAACCAGCCACGGAACCGACCAAAAATAAGAGTATTAATTTAGCTATTTCGCTCATGTGATCTGAAAGTGAGTAATGTCAGGTTGCACTTATTTTGTTATTGCATACCATGTTTAATATCGGCAGAATAGCAATATCAATTTTCAGGCTGCTGATTTAGATGAATTTTAATTTTGATGACGTTATCTCTTAAAAGAACAATCCCGTATTTATTTTGATAATCCCGGAAAACAAATCTGCTTTTTGCTTTTGCCACAATTTGTAAATATGGATCCAGGTTATTTAAAAGGTGATTGAATATTCTTCGCGCCATAATTTGAGTGGGGTAGGGAATAAGCAGTAACGTGTAACTGCTTTTTTCTCCCAATTTATAATCACCTGCCATTCCAAATATTTTTCCACCAAGCTGAAAAATGTCCCCATCACCAAAAGTAAATACCGGGTCCAACGCGTATGGTCCCCGAAACAGAATTTCGGAACCTTTGATCAGGTTTTGTTCCGGCAGTAATTGCAGCAATTTTACGGAATCACTTTCCGGAATATTTGTTAGCAAAGCATTTGCTAATTTTGCCATATCCGGGACTATTTTTTCTTCACCGGAAAAATTGTTTATTTGAATGAAGTAGTTATTTTTAACAAAAGTCGATTGAAATCTGTTCCCTGAATTTCGTGCTGGAATATTCTTAAAAGGAGTTTCTTTGCCGCGTTTCATTAAATAAATACCAAGCGCGGCTGCGGGACTTTCCAATTGGTAAATTTCCAATACCAATTCGGCGCTTAATTTTTGATAATTTTGTACTATTAATTTTTCAAAACCAAATTCATGGAACAGTTCAGCGCCGCCATTAATGTAATTAAAAAGCGCTTGTTTCTGAAATGTAAGAGTTTTTTCCGCTCTGTGCCACCCGGGACTAAAATTTGATTTTGGAAGCTCAATTTGAGAATACAATTGGCTGACAATCCCCAGAAACATTAGAATAAAACCGATAATTTTTTTCATAGTTTTTAAATTAAAAAGTGCTGGAAAAAATAGTTCTTTCCTTAACCTAAATCTCAACCTAAACATTAGTCTCTGCCGTTACACCATATTCACCTTTTCGCCAACAAATCCCCGATTCGGCAAACTCGTGCCATCTCTTTCACATCATGCACACGGATAATGTGCGCGCCATTTTGTATGGCTACCGTGATTGCTGCTGCTGTGCCCTCAAGCCGTTGCTGTGGGGGTAAATCCAAAACTTTTCCGATAAAAGATTTACGCGAAGGTCCAATCAGTACCGGGCAGCCTAAACTGTTAAACTCTGACAATCTTTTTATGATTTCATAATTGTCCATCAAACGCTTACCGAATCCGATTCCAGGATCAACTACGATGTTCTCCTTTTTTATACCGGCTGTTTCCGCTAAATTTATGCTGTCAGCCAAATACTCATAAATTTCATCCATCAAATTTTCGTATTCAGGATTTGTTTGCATGTTTTTAGGCTCGCCTTTAATATGCATTAAAATCACCGGAACATTATATTTTGCCAGCACATTTTTCATCTCCGGGTCAAACCTCAGCCCACTGATGTCATTGATAATATTTGCACCATTCTTTAATGCTTCTTCGGCAACATCCGATTTATAGGTATCCACTGAAACCGGTATGTCCACTTCTTTTTTTAAAAACTCAATAATAGGGATTAAGCGGTCAAGTTCTTCTTGTTTTGGCACAGGGTCAGCTCCCGGGCGCGTGGACTCCGCGCCAATGTCGATGATGTCAGCGCCGTCTTCTTGCATTTGTATCGCGTGTTTAACTGCTTGATCCTTATCGAGAAAATCATCAGCAAGTTTCTTCAAACCAAAAGGTTGATTTTTCAATTTGGGAATGAGGCGTTGGAAAATTTTCGCGTTTCCCATCAAAATAGAATCCGCGGAATCCACTTCATTTTTTAAAACCATACGGTGATTCGCGCAATCACCACCCAGGCTGAGCATCTCCTGTTTCAATATAAGAGCAGCCGGAACGGAAAGGTTCTTAACCTTTATATTCACCTGCAAGCCTTTGGATGCCATCAGCTCAAAGCCCGCTGGATCAACACCGATGTTTTGAAATTCATTTTTTAATTCATCCAAAGAATTAAGTTTTAATATTCGAAGATTGCTCTGCATTTTTAATAAAAAATTAGTTTTAGGTTAAGGTTAAGATTGAGATTAAATTTATCAACAAAACTTGCCAGTTTTTTTATATTTAAAAACCAAAATTATCATTTAATCGAAACTCACTAATTTACCAATCACCATTTAACCACTCACCAATTACCACTCACCAATTACCACTCACTGGCCAGCTTTCGAAGTATCAGGATGCATTAAATCATACAGTCTTTTTCGGGCTTCTTCCGCGAACACATCATCAAATCCTTTTCTGTATCGTATTCGCATTCTTAAATGTTTGATCGCGTTTTCAATATCTCCCCTGACTTCATACAAATAAGCCAGATAAAGATGTGAATTAAGATGGTTATCTATTGCGATGGCACGTTGTAAAAATTTATACGAATTATCATAATCTTCTGAATTATAATATAAAATCCCCAGGTTATAGTAAGCGTCTGAGTTGTTTGGTTCCAGCTTTATCACACGATTAAACACTTCGATAATTTTTAAAATATCATTTCGTACCAAATAAATTTTCCCCAAAGCCATTAGTGCCGGCACCGAATTCGGATTTATATTAAGATATTTTTCCAAAACTCTTATTGCTTCATCGCGATTGTTTTCGAACAGGTAGTAATCAGACAACATCAAATACGCGTCTTCATAACACGGATTCACATAAATTGCTTTTTTAAATAGATCTTCTTCGCTTCCATAACCCAACTTTTTGAAACGAGATTTGTGCATTCTTGAAATTGACAGGTACAGTCTCGGCAAATTAGGATTTAATTCAAACGCTTTCAGCAACGCGTCTTCAGCCAGTGACCAGCGTTCCCGGTAAATATGGTATTCGCCCAAGAAAGCGTAAGCTTCAGCATTTAAAGGATCTTTGGTTATAGTTTTCAAAAGCCACTTGTTCGCGTTTTGAAAATGTTCAACTCCTGTCTTACCGTTCTTTCTCTTCTCTATTGCCTGCATAAACCATGTCTTTCCAACAAGCAGGTAATTTTCTACCAGGCTGCTATCCATCGCGATCGCGCGTTCCGCCATTTGTCGTGCTTGCTTGAATTCTTTTTTTCGGAATAACTCCATTGCATTCAAAAAAATCGAAAAACTCTCAACGGAAACAAATTTTAAATCTTTATTGTATTCATGGGGTACAAATCGGAAATGATCCAGGATTTTATTTACAATTTTCAGGCTTTCGGTTCCAATATTATCCCCAGCAGCCTGAATAGTCTCGGAAAATAAAACTTTCTTTTTCCGGGTATTAATTAACTGAAAAAATATTTGCCCATCCTGCGCGACATTTCCAATAGCAGCATAATCGCCTTTGATCAAACCGTTCAAACGGGAAATATAATTCATTTCTGCTAATGAATCAAATACGGCAAATTTAACCACATCCTCCGGGGAAACGATAACTGCCTTTTTTTGCGTTGCCAATTTCAAATGCTGGTTTAGCGTTGCCCAAAACGCTGAAGCGATTAAATTCTGTCCTGAAGAGCCTGCTAACTGTTGCAGTGGAAAAACCGTGAGCCTGAACTCCACTTTATCCCGGTTCGATTTAACACCAAGATAAATATTGAACGCCAGGAATAAGGTCACCAGTAGAACGAGGCTCCAAACAATGAACTGTTTGCCTATTATTTCAGACGTGATATAAAGATAAATCAAAACAAAAATGATACTAAAAAATAAGACTGTAAAAAATGCCGGGGCATATAAAAAAAGGAATACGCTGCCGAAGATGATTTTGATAAACATTTTTTATCCCTTTCTTATAATTGGTATATTATGCTTGTAAAACCGATTATTAACAAAACAACCTCAACGAAAATTGTTGAGGTCGAATGCAAAATAAAATTTATCATAATCACTACCGGTATTTTTATGAATCTTTTTTAGATGTTTTTGTATTTTTTTTCCCGGCAGTGGTTGCTTTCTTTTTTGATTTGTTTTTATCGGAAAGATTTAAAATTTCGTCGATTGCGTCACCGTCGAGTATCTCCTTAGCCAGCAGCGCTTCTGCCAGTGCGTGCAATTTATCAAGGTTTCCGCTAAGGAGTTTTTCAGAGATTTCTGATGCAGTCTCAACTATTTTTTTCACTTCGGCATCGATCGCCCGGGCAGTTTCTTCACTGTAGTCGCGATGTTGGGCTATTTCCCTTCCCAGAAAAATTTCTTCCTGTTTTTTACCAAAGGTCATCGGACCCATTTTATCGCTCATACCCCATTCGCAAACCATTTTTCTCGCTACTTCAGTGGCGCGTTCAATATCATTTCCAGCGCCAGTGGTCAATTGATTCAGAACCAATTTTTCCGCCGCGCGCCCACCCATGAGATGAATAAGCATTCGTTCACAGTATGCTTTGGAATAGTTATGTTTTTCATCGATGGGCAATGAGGTTGTCGCCCCCAGAGCCCGTCCTCTTGGTATAATAGTTACCTTATGTATGGGATCAGAACCAGGAGTTAATTTGGCGACTAAAGCGTGACCTGCTTCATGATAAGCCGTGCTTTTTTTCTCCTCATCGCTAATGAGCAGGCTTCTTCGTTCAGTTCCCATCAATGTTTTATCTTTTGCTTCCTCAAAATCTTCCATTTCCACTTTCTTCTTATTTTTTCGGGAAGCCAGTAAAGCCGATTCATTCACCATATTAGCCAAATCCGCGCCGGAAAAACCGGGGGTTCCTTTTGCCAATACATCGAGTTTTACATCTTTGGAAAGGGGTACTTTTTTCGTATGAACTTTTAGAATGCCTTCCCGTCCCCGGACATCAGGGCGGTCAACAATAATTTGCCTGTCAAATCGTCCGGGTCGCAGTAATGCCGAATCAAGCACATCGGGGCGCAGCGCCAGCGACATCGTCAAAGGTTACTTTGATCTTATTCTCAGCAAGCAGCTTTGCTTTTGATTTGCCAAATGAAAAAATTCCCTTCTGACCGCCACCACCCTGCATACGGCGTAAAAGCACAAACCAAAACAGGATAAGAATGATAAAGGGTAATGTCTGGAGCATATAACCCCACCAGTCAATTTTTCGGGGCTTGAAAGTTACCTCGATCCCATGTTCTTCAATCCATTTATCCACTGTTTGAACATCTACTTTGGGAGGTAAAAAAGTGACAAACTTCTCAAAAGTCGTGCGATAATTTTTTGGATCCTGCTGCGCTTCACTTAATTCACCGCGCAATTCATCACCGCTCACTTCGATTTTTGTTACGATTCCCTGTTCTAAATATCCCTTGAACATTTTATAGCCGATTTCAGTTTCACTTTTGCCTACCTGGGTCAATTGCTTGGAAATCCATATTGTAACAACAATCAGTACCAGCCAAAATAAAAAATTCTTTGACGCTTTTTGCCATTGGAAATTGTCATTTTTATTTTTTGGATCATTGTTTCGTGGCTTATCCATTCTATTACGCTTGAAACCAGAACCGTTGTCCTGTTTCTGAACGATATATTTTTTTTTGTCTTCTATCTTCATAAAATCAGTATTCTCCGTTTTCTATTCTTCTAATACATAAATCGATCGTAAATTCCTATCCTTTTGATCATAATCCAGACCGTAGCCGACCACAAATTTTGTCGGGATGTTAAAACCAACATAATCCAGCTTAAAATCAACGACAGCATTATCTTCTTTTAGCAATAATGAAACAAACTTCAACGAAGCGGGATTTGTTCCAGCAAACATTTTCTCTAAAAATTTAATTGATCGCCCGGAATCTGCAATATCTTCAACCACCACGACATGACGACCATCGACTTCGGCGTCGAAACCCTTTTTGCTTTTAATATAGCCCAGGGAAACGCGCCCACCTCCGTAGCTGGAAATCTTCACAAAATCGACCTCGCAGTCGATATCTATTTCTCTAATTAAATCAGCCAGAAAAATGAAAGCGCCATTCAATACACCAATAAAAATCGGACATTTATCGCGGTAATCATCTGACAACTTCTTTGCTAATTCTTTGATGCGTTTCTTCAATTGTTCTTCACTTATTAGTTCAACATATTTTTCACCGTTGCGCTTAAGGCAATTCTTTTCGACCATTCAACTTTCCTTCTTAATAAGCAATTCTAAAATATTTGTCGTATTTTTGTCTATTTTAAACCGGTCATCAAGCCGGTATCCGACAATCCAGATGATACCGGAATCACATTCTAAAACAGGAATTTCCAGCCTTTCATGGAGGGGAATTTTCAAATCCGTAAAAAAGTCACCGACTTTTTTCTCACCTCTAAAATTGAGAGGTCTGAATTTATCCCCCGGTTTAAAATTCCTGATCCGAAGCTTTCCTTTTATTTTATCAAAATCAATAAATTCGGTGTTCGTATTTGTGGTAAAATCTTTTGTAATATTTTTTGAACCGGAGATTTTTTGAATAGTGAAAATTTCATCATCCCGGATTCGGTAGCTTTTACCAGGTATTACCTCGACTTCAAATTCAGGCGTAATCCCCTTTGTGAAAACCACGCAACCATGGTCGATCAACAAATGTAAATCTTTGACAATTCTGAATTTTTTTCCGGATTTCCTATCTTTTATCAGTCTTAAAACTCTGCTCAATTTTTCAGTAGTCACAACTGAAGAATGAATTTCAAAATGTTCCAAAACCTGATAAATAATATACTTTTGGACTATTGTAAAATAGCCTAAAAATGATTCAATTTCAAGGATTATTTTATTTTTTTTAAAATTAATTAAACATGCCTGATAACCATTTCGCGCCTGTTCTTTGAGGTATTCTTCAGTCTCTGACATGATTTGCGCGGTTCGCAAAACTACCCTTGAAATTGCCGGGTTATAATGCTTTGAAATGAAGGGGATTAATTTTTTGCGAATGCTATTTCTCTGATATTTCAACAACAAATTGGTGGAATCGATTTTGTAATCTAACGAATGAACCCTTGCATAAGTTTCAATTTTTCCACGATTTGTAAAAAGCAAAGGACGTACATAATTGCCCCGTTTTGCTCGCATTCCGGATAGACCAGCCAGCCCGCTTCCCCTGATAAAATGGTCTAAAACAGTTTCAACCTGGTCATCAGCGTGATGCCCAAGCGCCACCATATCTGCATTTGTTTCTAACAGGATTTCTTCAAAAAATCGAAACCGTAAAATTCGCGCTCCTTCTTCTTCCGACATTCCTCTTGTTTTTATAAATTCCAACGTATCAACAGTTTTATGCAGAAAAGGCAGATTATATTTTTTTGACAGGTTTGCCACGAATTTATGATCCCGATCGGCTTCGGTTCCGCGAATGCCGTGATTCAAATGAGCGACATACAACTCCCATTGGAAATCTTTTTTCAAGCGGAACAACATATCCAATAATACTACGGAATCAACTCCACCTGAAACAGCAACGATAACTTTGCTTTGTCCAGGGATAAGATTTTTATCCTGAATAAACTTTTTGAAAATATCGAGTTGCTTGTCCATTCAACAACCGAATCATTTTTTTACTAAAAATGCCTTTCTGAAGAGAAAGGCATTTTAAATTAGGAATCGTTTTTACATATATCAATATTCGCGTAAATTTGTAGCGGCGCAGGGACTCGAACCCCGGACACGTGGATTATGATTCCACTGCTCTAGCCGACTGAGCTACGCCGCCATTTT
>NBLI01000020.1 GCA_002084535.1 Candidatus Zhuqueibacterota bacterium 4572_119 | reverse complement strand
CGGAATTTACCAATATTTTAAAAAAGGGTGATTTTCCTTCAGAGAAAATTCGCCCCTATTACGAATCATTCCGTGAACCGATTTTGGGTTGGCTGAACGAGATGGGGGAGAAGGTGGTCTGGCAGGAATGGGAAGTAACTCCTGAAATTCATAATGTTGAGAATAAAATACACTTTATTACTCCCCTCACAATTGGTGAAGAAAAAGCAACTCTTTGTTTTTCATTTGAAATAGAAAATGCTCAATGGTATTTTCAGCATCTTGAAGCAATAACAATTAGATTGGACAAATTGACTTCGCTGCCGGTATCTAAATTCCCGGATTTAACTGAACAGAAAAAAGCAAAGATGCGCGAAGAAAAACGAGTTGCTGACCAGGTTCGCCTTTTTAATTTTCTCTCGAAAGAGAAAGGAGAGCAATTCGCTTTTAATTGGTTCAAAGATGGGAACGGCTACGCGCTGGCAGCAAGAGCCTGGGTGCCATTCTTCCCTTTATCAAAAGCATTCATTCTTTTTTTCTGTTGGGAAATGTCGAATTTAAACGGAAACGAAGTTACGCTTGAAAAATTAACTGATGAGGAAGCGTTGGTTAGGATGAAGCCATTATATTTCATCCATTATCATGAAGCAGCCCATTTGAAACAGAAAATTTCTTTTCAAAATTATCAAAAAATATTTGAAACGATCTGGCAGGATAGGGCGGAAAAAGCCAGGTGGGCGCTTGATATAAAATACGCAGGGGATGAGTGTTTGTTTTATTTTAAAAATAATTAAATTCAAAAATGAAGATCACATTTATTTTTTAAATCGTAAAATAAACGAAGGAGAGGAATATGGATTTCCTATTAACTGAAGAACAAAAAATGCTGCAAGACATGGTTTCCAAATTTGCGAAAGAAGAAATCGGACCTATCGCCCGGAAGATACAAGAGGACGAAACCTATCCCTCAGATATAGTTAAAGCACTGGCTGATCTCGGCGTGATGGGAATCGCTTATCCTGAAGAGTACGGCGGCGCTGGGATGGATTTTGTTTCTTACATGTTGGCGGTCGAAGCAATTTCCCGGTATTGCGCTTCCACAGGTGTCATTGTGTCAGCTCATTCATCTCTGGCGGTCGATCCGATTTTTCGCTTTGGCACAGATGAACAGAAAAAGAAATTTTTACCTGATTTATGTTCAGGTAAAAAACTCGGCTGTCACGCACTGACCGAGCCTGGCGCTGGTTCTGATGCTGGAGCGCTCAAGACAACTGCCAAATTAGAGGGCGATAAGTGGGTTTTAAATGGCACAAAACACTTTATCACTAATGGCGCGAACGCAGATATCGCAGTAATTTTTGCCTTAACCGAACCGGAACAAAAAACACGTGGAATCAGCTGCTTTATAGTTGAAAAAGATACTCCAGGTTTTCGTGTTGGTAAGCTTGAAGATAAGCTCGGCATCAGGGCATCTTCAACATCTGAATTGATTTTCGAAGATTGCGCCATTCCAAAAGAGAATTTACTTGGAGATTTAAACAAAGGTTTCAAAGTCGCCATGGTAACGCTCGATGGTGGACGATTGGGAATTGCTTCACAGGCGCTTGGTATTGCTAAGGCAGCCATTGAGGATTCGGTGGTATATGCAAAAGAAAGAGAACAGTTCGGCGGTCCGATTTCAAAGTTTCAGGCAATTCAATGGATGCTTGCTGAAATGGCTACTGAATATGAAGCGTCCTGGCTGTTGACGTACCGGGGTTCTCTTAAAAAAGATACAGGAAAGGTGTATTCAAAAGAGGCGGCTATGGCAAAATTGAAGGCTTCAGAAACCGCGTCGTTTTGCGCAAATAAAGCAATTCAGATTCATGGCGGCTACGGCTACATCAAAGAATTTGACGCGGAAAGATATTTGAGAGATGCAAAAATTACCGAGATCTACGAGGGTACCAATGAAATTATGAGAATTGTAATTTCAGCGAATTTGTTAAGGGAATAGGCAAACAGAAGCGGGATAACACGATTAACGTGATTTAAAATTAGTTTATCAAAAGAAAAAAAATAATGCATGCGAATGAATTACACTGTTCCTGAAAAGATAATTGTATTTAAGGAAACCTTACAAGTCAGAACGGAGTGCTTGCTGCATTGTGGAGAGTTGGCAGCGTCATCCGTGTGTAATTAAAATTTAGGAGGAATGTTGAGCAATATCAGAATAGTAACAGCAGCTGCGTTGTTTGATGGGCATGATGTTTCAATTAATATTTTCAGGAAATTGATGCAGAAAAGAGGCGCCGAGGTAATTCACTTGGGGCACAATCGTTCTGTAAAAGAAGTGATTACGGTCGCTATTCAGGAGGATGTTGACGCGATTTTGATCAGCTCGTATCAGGGCGGACACAATGAATATTTTAAGTATATTATTGACAGTTTAAAAAAGATGAACGCGGAGAACATTCTTGTCTTTGGCGGAGGCGGCGGTGTAATTTTACCCTCTGAAATTGTTGATTTGGAAAAATACGGTGTTGAAAAAATCTATCATGCTGTTGATGGGCAGAAAATCGGGATAGACGGCATTGGTGATGATATTATAAAACGAATAACTAAATTTAAAGAAAAAACATCAGTAAAAGACACACATTTTGTTGACGAAAAAAATGTAAAAGAAAATAAAGTAAAAAATC
This sequence comes from Candidatus Zhuqueibacterota bacterium 4572_119, assembly GCA_002084535.1. Taxonomy (GTDB): domain Bacteria; phylum Zhuqueibacterota; class Zhuqueibacteria; order Thermofontimicrobiales; family Thermofontimicrobiaceae; genus NBLI01. Next base: position 8,757 of record NBLI01000020.1, on the reverse strand, counting down.
ATTATTCAATAGCAAAGCAGATCAGTTTTTTTGAAAATAATATCAACGCTCATGAAGTCTCTTCACCGGTTAGAAAGTTAATTGATAAATATGATAAGAAAAACTCAACGGTGATTGGAATAACCGGAACCGGTGGCAGCGGTAAAAGCTCATTGATCGATGAGCTAATTAACAGATTCCTGAAAATCACCAAAAACATCAATATTGGTGTGTTGACTGTTGATCCGTCAAAGCGAGTATCAGGCGGCGCGCTGTTGGGTGATCGCATTCGTTATAATAACATTTATGAAGACAGGATCTATTTCAGGAGTTTTGCTACGAGACAGTCTGCCTCGGAAATCAGTCTCGCGTTAACAGATGCCATCGCGGTTTTAAAATCTTGTGGATTTGATCTGATTTTGGTTGAAACAAGCGGCATTGGTCAAGGCGACAGCCAGGCTGTGGATGTGAGTGATTTTTCGATTTACGTAATGACTGCTGAATATGGCGCGCCTTCGCAGCTTGATAAAATTGATATGTTGGAAATCGCGGATTACATTGTGATCAATAAATTTGAAAAGCCCGGTTCTGAAGACGCGCTTCGTGAAGTGATCATAAATTATGTGCGCAATCATAATTTGAAAGTATCACATAGGGATTCTTTGTTTGAACTGGATGTGCCGGTTTATGGAACCAGCAGTAATCAGTTTAACAATCATGGCGTGAATAAACTGTTCAAAGATTTGCTTCAATTAATGATAAAGCAAAGCAGCAGAGAATACCAGGTTAAAGAAAAATTGTTAGATATTTTGCCGGTGGAACAGGAGTTTGACTACGGACTAATCAGCAGCAGGCGAATTAATTATTTGACAGAGATCGCGGATACGGTAGAAAAATATCACAAAAACGCGGAGCGTGAGGCTGACATTGCCGGTAAATGTTTTAGCCTGAAACAGAGCGTCGAGTTAATCGAAAATGAAGATTCAAAAAAGACCCTTCAGATTAAATTTAATGAATTCTGGGAATCGCTGGGCAGAGATTCAAAAAAATTCCTGGAGAAATGGGAAGAAGTGAAAAAACGCTATCAGGAAAAATATTTCAAATACCAGGTTAGAAACAAAGAGTTGAAAGTTGAGCTTTTTAACAAGTCTTTATCCGGCTTAAATATTCCCAAGGTAGCTGTCCCAAAATTTCAAAACTGGCGTGATTTATTGTTGTTTTATTATAAAGAAAATCTGCCGGGTTATTTTCCATTCACTGCTGCTGTGTTTCCATTCCGGCGGACAACCGAAGACCCAAAAAGGCAGTTCGCGGGTGAGGGAAGCGCTGTCAGAACAAATAAACGCTTTCAATACCTGACGCAGCATGATAAGGCAAAACGGCTTTCTGTCGCGTTTGATGGTATCACGCTTTATGGGGAAGATCCGGCGCTGGAACCTGATATTTATGGAAAAATCGGTGAGAGTGGTGTCAGTATCTGTACTATTGAAGATATGGACAGGCTGCTGAAAACATTTGATCAAACCGATCCCTACACATCCGTGTCAATGACAATCAACGCGCCGGCGCCGATTATGCTGGCATTCTATTTTATGACGGCGTATCGGCGGGCAATAGAAAATTTGCAAAAAAAAGGGGATGAGCTGTCTGACGAGGAAAAGGAAAAACTAAAGATCGAGACATTTCGCAAATTGCGCGGAACAGTTCAAGCGGATATTTTAAAAGAAGACCAGGGACAGAATACCTGCATTTTTTCAATTGATTTTGCCGTCAAGTTGATCGGTGATGTCCAGGAATATTTATCAAAAAATGAAATTAAAAATTATTATTCTATTAGCATCAGCGGTTATCATATTGCTGAAGCTGGCGCGAATCCGATTTCGCAACTTGCTTTTACATTGGCGAACGGTTTTACCTACGTTGAATATTTCCTGAACCGCGGTTTGAAGATTGATGAATTCGCGCCCAATTTATCTTTCTTTTTTAGTAATGGTATGGAACCGGAATATTCGGTGATTGGCAGGGTAGCGCGCAGAATTTGGGCAATTGCCATGAGAGATTTGTATGGCGGAAATGAGCGAAGCCAGAAATTGAAATATCATATTCAAACTTCTGGTCGTTCTTTGCACGCCCAGGAAATTGACCTGAATGATATTCGAACCACGTTGCAAGCACTGCTGGCATTTTACGATAATTGCAATTCGCTGCACACAAATTCTTATGACGAAGCGGTTACGACGCCAACAGAAGAATCTGTGAGACGTTCTATGGCCATCCAAATGATCGTCTCCAATGAAATGGGAACCATTAAAAATGAGAATCCCAACCAGGGGTCATTTATCATTGAGGAATTAACCGATTTGGTTGAAGAAGCAGTCCTGAATGAATTTTATCGGATTTCACAGCGAGGCGGTGTATTGGGTGCTATGGAAAAACAGTACCAAAGATCAAAGATTCAGGAAGAATCACTTTATTACGAGGAGCTAAAACAATCCGGTGAATACCCAATTATTGGTGTTAATAAATTTATCAATGAAGAAGCAGAAAGTCCGTACGACAGCATGACAATTACGCGGAGTACCGAGGAAGAGAAACAGGAAATTCTGAACAATCTTGATAATTTCCAAAAGAAAAATTCATCGCAAGCAGAAAAAGCGCTGGAGCAACTGCGTGAAGTAGCGCTGGGCGGAGGAAATATTTTTGAAGAATTGTTGAATACCGTACAGTATGCTTCATTAGCCCAAATCACGCATGTTTTGTACGAAGTCGGCGGGAAGTACCGGAGAGGAATATAAGAGAAATTTTAAAACTCAAGTTCCAAAATCCAAATAAATCCCAATAAAGAATATTCAAAAATCCAACTTATTGTAACTGTTCAAGTTTAGGTCATGGATATTTTTAATTTTTGTATTTCAAACTCATTGGATATCAAATGAAATTCATTGAAACGATTGATGATCTCTCAAAAGAAAAACTTCTTATATTACTAAAAAACTATGCCAAGAACTGGCTCGCCCACGACGGCTGCTGGTTTCTTTCAGTGGAGCGAAAGTTTGGTATGGAGGTGGCAATTGAAATGGACACCGATAGCTGGCGTATGTTTACAGTGATTGAAGCAAAGCGGTTGATCGATTTTCTTGAGTTGGGTAAAAATTCAGGGATAGATGGTTTAAAAAGAGCGCTCCGTTTTCGGTTGTATGCTTCACTTAACGAAGATGAAATTATTGTGAATGGGAAAACACTTGAGTACCGGGTGAAAACCTGCCGCGTACAGTCCGCGCGCAGGAAAAAAAGTTTAGCTGATTTTCCGTGCAGTTCAGTGGGCATCGTTGAATATGGTTTGTTTGCAAAGACAATTGATGAAAGATTTGAAACCGAACGTATCAGTTGCCCGCCTGAAATTACTAATGACGATTATTATTGCATTTGGCGGTTCAAATTATTAGACAAATGATTTGTTGTATCTTTGAATGTAACCCCATCCTAAAGAATGGAGTTAGTCATAGCATATAAGTTAAGTAATTATAATTGACTAACTCCGCCATTCATGGCGAAGAAAAGATAGAATCCCAATCAGGGTGAAAGCCCTTTTGGGCTTTTTAGAATGAACTCGTAGATTGAGTGCGGTTTTTTAAAACAACTCGAACAGCAGCTCATAATGGGGCTGCATTCCATTTATAAATAAAATGATTGATTTGATAAAAATTATAAATTAACTGGCATAGGAGAAAAACATGACTCAAAAACGTTATTTCATGGAGGACATCCCCCGCCGGGATTTCTTGAATAAATCAATCAAAGGAGGACTGGCAATCGCAGCCACTCCCATGTTACTTTCTAATTTGTTGTCTTGCAGCGGAGGACAGAATTTCAGCACAAAGATAACACTCGATCCGCAAATGCTGGATAAAACCATTCAGCATGCCCTTAAAAATGGTGGTGAATTTGCCGAAGTTTATGTTGAAAACAGAATTTCCCGCGATATCAAAATGGAAGAATCAAAATTTAAAAGCGGTGTTTTTGGCATCAGTCAAGGCGCTGGTGTCAGAGTTATTTCCGGGGACAAAACCGGCTACGCCTACACAGATGAGATCACTGAAGAAAAATTATTGCGCGCGGCAGAAGTCGCTTCGTATATCGCGCGAGGTACAAAAACAGTAGCGCCGCAAAATATCGAACAAAAAGAGCGGGACTCTTTCGTTACAGTGAAACTCCCGCTGCATCGCGTCGCTGATGACCGGCGTCTTGATGTGATGAAACGCGCCAATCAGGCAGCCCTGGATTATGACGAAAAAATCAAAATGGCGTTCATCTCCTATTACGATGAAGTCCGAGGCAGAATGATTGCCAACAGTGAAGGTTTATTACTCAGCGATGAATTGCCGCTGTTGTTCTTCATTGTTCAAACTCTGGGAGAAGGAAATAACACGCGCCACATGAGCCGCGAACGATTAAGCCGTCATTCCGGTTTTGAAATGTTTGATGAAGTAACGCCCGAACAGGTTGCTGAAACAGCGGCGCGCGAAGCTGTTGCCATGCTGGAAGCTAAGGACTGTCCTGCAGGGAAAATGGACATTGTCATGCAGAACGGCTGGGGAGGCGTCTTGGTACATGAAGCTGTGGGGCATCCACTTGAGGCAGATAATATCGCTAAAAAAATCGGCGCGTTTACCGGAAAACTGGGACAAAAAGTTGCCAGCGATGTCTTTACCATGGTTGATGACGGAACCATTCCGAATCTGCGGGGAACAATCAATTTTGACGATGAAGGCACACAGATGAAACGTAACGTACTCATCGAAAATGGCGTCTTAAAAAAATACATGACCGATATACTTTCCGCCAAGCAAATTAATATGGAAAGAACCGGTAACGGCAGACGGGAAACATTCCGCCACATTCCCATTCCGCGCATGACCAATACTTTCATCGAAAAAGGCAAGGATAATCCTGAAGATATATTGAAATCAACTAAAAAAGGTCTTTACGTGCAAAGCCTTAGCGGTGGCAGCGTCAACCCGATAACCGGTATGTTCAATTTTACCTGCCGTGAGTCCTATTTGATTGAGGACGGGAAAAAGACTGTTCCCGTTAAAGGAGCGACACTGGTGGGAAGCTGTTTGGAAATCATTTCCAACATCGATGCTGTTGGCGATGACCTGGGATTTGGTCCGGGAATTTGCGGAAAAGGACAAATGGCAGAAGTAACAGTGGGGCAGCCCACTGTCCGAATTCGCGGGATGAATGTTGGCGGGAGCAAGGCTTAAAACCATGATTTTTTGCACCACGAAGTAGCCAGAGAGCACGAAACGTATTACATGACATTTTTTAATAACGATTTATCAAAGATATTGTACTTGAAAAACAAGTGTTACTATACGGGATTTCAGAATTTGTTGACAATTTCCCTTCGTGTCCTTCGTGCTCTTCGTGGTAATTAAATATCTTTAACTCAAAGGAGATAACGATGGATTATAAAAATTTAGCTGAGCATTTAGTCAGCAAGTGTCTGAAAAAAGGCGCTGATGCAGCTGAAGTGTATATAGAAACAGGCAGGGAATTGAGTATCGAAGTGCGGAACGGCGAGGTGGAAACGGTTCAGGAAACATCTTCCCACGGCGCCGGGATCCGGGTTTTTGTAAAAGGGAAAATGGCATTTTCCAATTGTAATGATTTTTCCGACAGCGCGCTGGAAAACGCTGTGAAAAGCGCTGTGAAATTTGCTCAAAATACCACGCCTGACGAAAACAATGTTCTGCCAAATGAAAAAGGAGTTACCGAGGTTGAAGGACTTTACGATCCTGAAATTGCCAAAATCCCCATGGAGAAAAAGATCGAACTGGCAAAGGAAGTTGAAAAACTTGCCATGAAAGATTCGCGAATTACTAAAAGCGCGGGATCAGGATTTTTTGAAGGTGAGGGAGAAATTTTTCTCGCTAATTCAAATGGATTATCCAAAAACTACAAATCTTCAGGTTGCTATTTAGGTGTTTCTGTTGTCGCTGAAAAAGGAGAGCAAAAATCATCCGGCGGAGAATATTGTTCGAGACGGTTTTTTTCTGATTTAAAATCAGTGGAAGAAATAGCAAAAAAGGCTGCTAAAGAAGCCTACAGCATGCTCGATCCGCGGAAGGTGAAAACGCAAAAAGCAACCATTATTTTAGATCCTGATGTGGCTTACTCCATTTTGGGTGGAATACTGGGCGCGGTGAATGGAGAACGGGTGCTGCAGGGCGCCAGTTTTTTAGCGAAAAGTTTGGATCAAAAAATTGCTTCCGAATTACTGACCATCATCGACGATGGCACAAGGGCAAAAGGAATGAGCAGCAAACCCTTTGACGGAGAAGGTGTTCCCACGCAAAAAAGAGTAATCGTGGATAAGGGCGTGTTAAAAGGATTTATGTACAACACTATTGTGGCAAAACGAGCTGGCGTAAAAAGCACTGGCAACGCGTCCCGAGGCGGCTTTAAAAGTCTGCCCGGAATTGGGTGTCACAATTTTTATATTGAAGCCGGGAAAGACACGCGGGAACAAATTATCCGCTCCACCAAAAACGGACTGCTGCTCAAAGGCGTTACCGGTTACGGCATCAATTCCGTGAATGGAAACTTCAGCGGCGGCGCCAATGGTTTCTGGATCAAAAACGGACGCATCGCTTTCCCGGTCAAAGGTCTTACCATTGCCGGCACAGCCGAAGAAATGCTCAACGGAATCGACATGGTCGGTAATGATCTGGATTTGACCCGGAGTTTTACAGCGCCAACGATTCGGATTCGGGAGATGCAGGTTGGCGGGGAATAGGAATATACTGAATTAAATTTCAATTAACCTCCTGTAGAATTTAAGGTCTGCGGGAGGTTTTTTTATTTTAACTTGACTTTTTGTAAATAAATTTATATTTTACCAAGGTAATTTGAAAATAAATTCAAAAATCACATGGATAAATAAATATGAATATAACATTCCAAAACCAGAATCCCTGGCGAAATCCGGATTTTAGTTTTCCAAAGGATAAGTACATTTATCGCCAGATTTTAGAAAAAATTATCAATCATCTTGATAAGCAGGAGATTACAGTTATAGTCGGATCACGCCAGGTTGGAAAAACCTTTTTGATGAAAAAGACAATTGAACATTTGTTGTTAAAAGGAGATATGGATCCGAAACAAATTTTTTATTTCAACTTTGATTCGTTGGAATTGATAGAACTAATACAAAATGAAAAAGATTTCCTGGATTTTGTTCGCGATTACTCCATCAAAGATAAACGGTGCTATATTTTTCTGGATGAAGCGCAACGGATCACTAACTGTGGTTTGCTCATCAAACGCTATTTTGATTTGGGATTGAATATCAAGTTTATCGTGTCTGGGTCTTCATCTTTGGAGGTTAAAAGTGAAGTCAAAGAAACATTAGCTGGCAGGAAACGGTTGTTTGAACTATTTCCAATTACTTTTGGTGAATTTTTGGCCTATAAAGGAATATCTAATACCACGTCAATAGAAAATAAATTAAGATTTGAATATAATCACTACATTGATTTGTTGAATGAATTCATACTTTTTGGCGGCTATCCTGGAGTTGTGAAATTAGCGAACGCGGAAGATAAAATTCTTTTATTAAAAGAGATATTTCAGTCATACATTCAAAAGGATATTGGCGATTTTTTAAATGTCAGTGATGTTTTGGGATTTAATAAGTTGCTGCAAATGTTAGCCACCCAGTCAGCCCAACTTTTGAAAAGCAATGAACTTTCCAAATTAATTGGTGTGAGCCGGTATAATATTGAGAAGTACCTTTTTTTTCTGCAACAAACATACATCGTTCATTTGCTCAGACCATATTTCATCAACATTGGCAAAGCGCTGATTAAAACACCTAAATTATATTTTATAGATACGGGCATTCGCAATGTTGTGTTTAACCAGTTTCAGGATTTAAACATCAGGGCTGATAATGGACAGTTAGCTGAGAATTTTGTGTTCTCCGAACTGGCAAAGAGCGTGGATTTGAACAACCTCTGGTTCTACAGAACGACTTCGGGAACAGAAATAGATTTTCTTTACAATATAGGAACGTCTGTTATTCCCATTGAAGTAAAATACAGCGAATCCAAACAGCGATCGATTCCCAGGGCTTTTAGTACAGTTTTTCAAAAATTAGACATAAAAAAAGCCCTTGTACTAACAAAAAATTATCTAAACAGAAGAGAACAGTCTAATATATCTGTTATATTTCAACCGATATTTGATATTCCGTTCGAGGAAATTTTAGAGAAATAAAATTACAATAATGGTGCTGGAGTCAAGGATTTCTGAATTAAAACAGACGCATCGCTCTCCAGGTCAAAGGTCTCACCATCGCCGGCACAGCCGAAGAAAAACTCAATGGAATCGACATGGTTGGTAATGACTTGGATTTGAACGCTTTGATTTTTTCCTCTAAGAAAAACAGTTACTAATTTATTATCTACCATTTTTTTAATTAATAATTGAAGAGAGGCATGGCATATCCCACACTTCGTTACCATTATATAGCTTTATTTTTTAGAAGTAAATTTTTTGCTTTCAAGGAATAAAACCAGTTACAGTACCAAAACAAAATAACTAAAGTAGTCTGGTTCATTAACCTCCGTATGTGAGCTAACCACCGCATTTTACGTCTATGACCCGCGCATGTTATTGAGCTATCTGCTGCAGGTTCAAAATAGCTTAATTGAATATCCGTTTGTAATTATTCAGGTAGGTGTAATTTATAAGCCACTGAAGTGGCTTTTA
>NBLI01000223.1 GCA_002084535.1 Candidatus Zhuqueibacterota bacterium 4572_119 | reverse complement strand
CTGGATTTGTTTTGAGTGGCTTTCCTGGGACGCGCCCAGATATTTAAAATATTCAGGATACCAGCTGCTTGTCGGATCGACGTCAATGTTGATAATTTTCCCATAACCGGATTTTTCCACCATCCAGCGGTAGGGATCATCAGACCAGTCACCATATCGTTCCTGACCGCCGCCAACCCCGAGAATGTATCCCTGCGCAAAGGCAATTTGAGAACAAGCCAAAAACAAAAGAGTAACAAAATAGTTTAGCATTTTCATCCTCTTAAAAAGGTCCCCAATCAAATAAAACAGGTGGAATTAGTAACAACAATCCAATCAGGAAAAATATTATCTCTAATGGCAGCAACCATTTTGCCCATTTTTCCCAGGGTATTTTGCCCATTCCCAATACTGCCATAGTTACTCCAGAGGTAGGAATAATCATGTTACTAAAACCATCACCGAACTGGTACGCCAGAACCGCGGTTTGGCGGGTAACTCCGATCAGGTCGCTTAAAGGCGCCATAATAGGCATTGTTAAAGCAGCCTGTCCGCTTCCCGATGGAATGAAGAAATTGATACAAGCCTGTACACAAAACATTGCCTGGCCGGCAAAAATTGGATGGAACCTGGTGATTTGGGCGGAGAGCGCGTTTAAGATAGTGTCAATTATCTGTCCGTCAGATGCCACGACTAAAATTCCTCTGGCGAACGCGATGACTAATACAGCGGTCATCATGTCTTTTGTTCCTTCAACAAAACTTTCAGCGATTGTACTGGGATTGAGCTTGCCAATTAATCCTGATAAAATCGCCGTACCGAAAAACAGAGCTGCTATTTCAGGAATGTACCATCCAAGCCGCATGACACCAATGATAAGCAGAACCAACGCGAGTCCGAAAACAATTAAAACATACAAATGAGCCTTATTCAATGAGTGGGACAGGGTTTCAGAATGATCTTTATAAAATTTTCGTTTTTCTTTATCCAGATTGAAAGTCGGGCTGATTTCCGGATTTTGTTTGACTTTTGCCGCGTATCTGGAAACAAAGATAATAGCAGTACCAGTAATGATAATCCAGCAAAACACTCTGTAAAAAAAGCCTGAAATTGGTACAATTGATCGTGAATGGGCAGCCGAGATTGAACGGATTATCCCATCAATAGCGCCTGTTTTTTGAATTACCGCAAAAGCGCCGCCAACAAGGATGACAAAGGCGATAATTTGAGCGGCTTCGGTGAATCCACGGAAAGGCGCTAAAAGTATCGCGTCAAGACCCTGGGGCTTGTTTTGTAAATAATGAAATGTATCGCCCTGGACAATGGTTCGTCCATTTTTTTCTATGCGGTTATATTTTCCTCCTGGGATGAGATAAGTTAAGATTGAGAGAAGAACAATGATTGAAAAAATAATAACCAGCGTGTGCGGGACAGTAAAACGTTTTTTAGTTTTCTTCATAATCTGGATCGATAATTTCATTGGTGATAAGATTTATCCTGTAACCATCTGTCAGAATGTGCATTTTTATATTTGACGCGGCGAGATTATAACTTTTTGTTGAATCAAAAGGCGCGGGTTGTGAATTTCGTGCGTCATAAAAAATAACGCTGTTTTCGCCAATGATTTCAAGTGTTAAATCAGGATAAACGATAAGAGCTGTTGATTCATCGATGCCAATTCCAACCTTTTTTGTATTTTCCAATACAAGACTGATCAATCGATTGTGACGTTTCCGTCGGATAAAGTGCTGGTCGATTATCATATTTTTGAGAAAACCGAATCCTGTTTCAGTCACAATGTTGGCTCCTTCGATGCGATTAAACGCGCGGTCTTTTCGTTCGTCCGGTCGTTTTTCATCACCAGTAATCATGATCTCACTCATGACAGCAGCCCCGGCACTTGTTCCGCCGATAACAGCTCCCTGCTGATAGAGCTGGTGAATTTTTTCTTCAAACGGTGTCCCGCCAATGGCTTCCACCAATCTTGTTTGGGATCCGCCGGAAAAGAAAATTCCTGTTGCTCCATTAAGTTTTTGAACCGAAGAATCCATCATTGCTTCTTCCCTGGTAACAAAAAGGAAAGAAACATTTTTTGCTCCAAGCTCCGTCATTTGATTTGCTTGATACATGCCCACGTCCATCGGATCGCCACTTGCCATTGGTAAAACAAGTATTTTTCCTTTGTCAAACCCATCGGCGAGCTGAATGAATTTTTTCATCACAGAATCCGGTCTTTTCCCTCCGCCGATGATGAAGAGGTGACCTTTGGTGCTAAATATTTTTGTAGTATGATTTGAACAGTTGAATAGAAGAAAAAAGGAAAGCAATAACGAAGTAGCTATTGGTTTGATTTTCATCTTTCTCCTTGTTTAAAAAGAGTGCGTAAGTCAGGTTGATAAAGCAAACTGTTAGAAGTAACGTAATACCTCAGATACTGGTGGCAGACAGAGATGTCGTACACTTCAACTAATAAATTGTGTCATCAACAATTACATTTTCAAGTATGCGACATCTTGAATACTCCCATAACTGAGGCGTTACGAAGTAACATAAAAAATATATTGGATTAATGCAACAGTTTTATAATTGTTCAAGAACATTCATTTGATAATAAAATTTTGAAGTCATAAAAATTTGCCGCTATTATCCAGCTTACATTTTTCAATTTTCTCTTGCTTTTTTCAACAAATAAAAGTATATTGAACATCTTGAAAAATAAGCCAATTAACTGAAAAAAACAAAAATAAAGGGATTAGGAATTACCATGGACATTGTTGTTTTTTCTTCAATATTAGGAATTGGTAGTCTTGGTTTACTCTTTGGTGTTGGTTTAGCCTACGCGTCTAAGAAATTTGCTGTTGAAGTTGATCCAAAAATTGAGCAGATACTTGATGAGTTACCCGGTGCTAATTGCGGCGGATGTGGATTCCCCGGATGTTCCGGTTATGCGGAGGCGGTGGTGAACAGTGGGACAGATACAACGCTTTGCGCGCCCGGAGGCGATGAGGTCGTTTTAAAAATTGCGGAGATCCTTGGTGTTGAAGCTGCCACTAAAGAACCAAAAGTAGCGGTCGTTCAATGTCGTGGTGATAAAGAAAATGCTCCCAACCGGTTTATTTATGATGGTGTCGAGGATTGCAGCGCTGCCCAACTGGTTATGAATGGCGCCAAAGGATGCGTTTACGGATGCCTTGGGCTGGGTAGTTGCGTAAGAGCATGCCCTTTTGACGCGATGGAAATGAGGGAAAATGGATTGCCATTTGTTTTTGAAGACAAATGCACAGCATGCGGGATTTGTGTTACTACCTGTCCGCGAGATATCATGGCGCTCATTCCAAGGTCTCAGAAAATTTTTCTTGGCTGCGTATCTCAGGATAAAGCAAAAAATGTAAAATCAGTATGTAAAGTAGGCTGTACCGGCTGCACATTGTGTTCAAAGGAAAAAGTTACTCCATCAGGTTCTATTGAGATGAATGGTAATTTACCGAAGATACTCGATGTAACGGCTGATGATTTACAAAATGCTGTAGAAAAATGCCCGACAAAAACATTTGTGGTACGGGATTAGTGAATATTACTCAGTGATAAATAAATTATGAATTGATTAAAATGTTGAGGGAAATTACATGTTAGATCGTGTTCAGAAAGTATTAGACAAAGTACGTCCATCTTTACAAGCGGATGGTGGAGATGTTGAATTAGTTGCTGTCGAAGAAAATATCGTAAAAGTCAGACTCACCGGCGCCTGCGGCGGTTGTCCTTTTTCACAAATGACACTGAAAAATGGAATCGAGAAAATCGTAAAGGAAGAAATTCCGGAAATTATTGAGGTGGTGGCAGTTTAATTAATTCTGCCCGGAGGAAATTTATTTGAAAGTAAAAGACAGAAAATTGGGTGATGAATGGGTTGGCTGGGACGGCAAGTTATCCAAAACAGAAGTTAATGTTGAAGCGGGGAAAAGACTGTTTCTGGGATTCAGCTTGCTAGGAATTTTAATTATTGCCATGAGTACAATGTTTGTTTGGTACATGATAAAACCCAGGATATTTCAATGGAGCGGTGGAGTGGCAGATATTCTGGAAAAGGTTGTTTTTGTTATTATAGGATTATTACTTATTATCTTTTTGCAAACAGTTTTGTCGATTGTTACCCGGCGAAATTTTAATATAAAAATTGGAAAAAGAAAAATTTCGATTACTTTCCTGGTTTCGTTTATTCTAACTCTTGGCAGTAAATTTAACATTTCTTATGATCGAATGGGTAATTCTTTCATTAAAGTTAGTAATTCTTTAATTCGATCAAAACGATGGCAAACTGGTAAGGAAAAGATTGTCATTTTGCTGCCGCGATGTTTGACTCGTCCTATCCGTGACCAGATAAAAAGTATCGCGCAGAAATATCAATGTTTAATTTATACAGTTCCCGGCGGAGAACTGGCGCGGAAGATTATTTCAGAACAAAAACCAAGCGCTGTTATCGGTGTTGCTTGCGAGCGTGATTTATTAGCCGGAATCAAGGACGTAAAAAGCATTCCTGTTATCGCCTATTAGTAACGCCTCAGTTATGGGAGTATTCAAGATGTCGCACACTTGAAATAGTAATTGTTGATACTATCTATGAGTCCATTCTAAAAACCAGGTATTTTAGGATTTTTCATAAATTATGGAGCTATAACTTCAATATAAACAGTTTTTGTTTTAATTGGAAAATACCTAATTTTTACCTTTTTAGAGTTGACTCATCTATAAAATCAATAAATATAATTGTTGATGGCACAATTTATAACTTAGTTGAAGTGTACGACATCTCTGTCTGCTACCAGTAACTGAGGTATTACACCTATTAATTTTTAAGCTCGAAGATAATTTGTTCGGGCTTTTTTTTGGGGATTATAACATTATTTAGCCAGTGTTAATGCAAACATTAGCTGAACAGGTTATCCTTTAGATCCAAAATTTTTGTCTTTAATAAGAATTGTCTAAGTCGCTTCTGATAGTCAATAATAAAGGAAACGCAGTGAAGAAAAAATGCTTTTTATTCACAGTGCTTATACTACTCATAACATCGATCAATAGTATTTCATTGGAAAATCCGTCAGTTCGTCTGCTAAAATCAGAACAGTCGGGTAAAGAAATTTATAGATATTTTTTTAGAGAGGATAAACAAAAAAAAATTTATCCTTTTTTAAAAGTCAGTGAAAATGAATTAGAATTTTTTCTTCCTGATGGTCGATTGTTAACAACTTTTTCCTACTTGCCACAATCAAACGTGATTACTTCGAAAGGTCAAAATTTTGTTGCTTTTATTCAAAGATCAGATTCGTTTGAAGTACCAGGGCTCTATGCGGATAAAAAAAAATTCGTTTACCGGATCACTAATTTTAAGGGGCAAGAAAAATATAGCATAAAACTTGAATTACATCAAAGTGAACCGATTCCGGCGATTTATCTTAATAATGATGGAAGGTCGATTTTAGTTGATGGCGCGGCGGCAAAAATTCAGCTTTTCAGCCTGAATGGAGCAATAATCCGAAGCATTGATTTATTTGAAGACAATATTTATAATTACGAGAAGCCGATTTATTGCGCGACAAATGCTCTTGGAAATTTTGCAGTAATCGCACAAAAAAAACCAGCAACTTTTATCGAGGATAATGCTGAATTTATTTCAGGTGAACCCTGGTTATTCTACTTCTCACATGATGGAACAGAAATTTGGCGTAAAAAACTTGACGCATGGAGTGTTTCTGATCTTTCGATATCAGAGAGCGGAAGGATTATCCTGGTTTCCTCACATACGCCAGTTTACGGAAGCAATCCCCGATTAAAGACATATATCTTTGATTCATCAGGAGAAGAAATGGCAGCTTTGCCGTTACTTTTTCGTTATGCTGCATTTACCGATCGTGATTCATTGTTTTACCTTGCTGACCGGAGCGGAATCTTTTTAGTGGATATAGAAAATGGAAAATTGAATTGGCAAAATTTTTATAATTTTGAAAAAACAAAAACTATCATTAACATTTTTCATACATCAAACAATG
>NBLI01000019.1 GCA_002084535.1 Candidatus Zhuqueibacterota bacterium 4572_119 | reverse complement strand
ACCAAAAGAGATAAAGCTTGAAAAAACAATAAATAAGAACATATTTCACATAACCGATCACAGGGTACATTATAGACAAATTTTATCAAACCGCTGAAGCAGTTGTAGAATTATCTTTATTTGTATCAACCACCATGATAAACAGGCTGTCCGAAAATTGCTCAAATCCACCAAACAGTGTCATTTCGAGTCCGCCGCGGCGGATCGAGAAATCTGGTAAGCCACTAATTTATTGGAAAATATAGATTCCTCGACTCCTCCCGCAGAAGCGGAATCCGCTCGGAATGACACAATAACTGACTTTTCGGACAGACTCTAAATCATGGCGATAGTTTAAATTTGAAGCAACACCACAATTCATTGTGGTGGAAAAAAATGAACAAAAACCGAAGTCAAAATTCAATGAGTTTTTATCCTATTATTTTTTCAGCTATTAGAGTCATAATGGTAAAAATTTACAAACAATCCAGGTTAAATGTCTTCAGCCAAATTGATAATATTTTTTTATCCGATCAACAAAGAAGGGTGATAAAAGGTTGTCATTCCTGACGAATTTCGTTTTTAGCGGGAGTAGTTCAGGAACCTCCCTTGTAAACAGGGGATACCCGCATCCGCTGGAGTAACATTTTTTTGCCAAGAGTTATCATTGCCATCAAATATTGAACAGACAAATTTTTTAACTATCAAGAAACTTGAAACTGCTTTTAGCTAAAAAAAATTAAATGTGATTTTTGAACGAAACTCATGCACTTTCAAACAAGATAAAATTCCGGGTATCGGCGCAATATGATCAATATTCTTAATTGTTATTGTAAGATAAGTAGTTTTTAATTTGAAAATTACTAACATAACGATGATAGCCGCTTAAATTTTCCTTCTTATTACTATTTTTCTATTTTTATTCTTGACTTTTAAAGATAATGACTATATATTTTTAAAAGCCAATATGATAAAACAAAATAAGCCGTTAAAAAAAAAGAGATCTAATAGCTGCATTATACTAAAATATTTATTCTTTTTATTTTACCCCTTTAAACAAGGAGTGTCAACATGGAAAAAGTCTGGGAATTGTTTATTATTCTTGAAGATCGCCCCAACGCGCTTGGAGAACTTTTTAACATTTTAAACAAAGGTAAAATTTCGATTGAGTGCCTCGGTGTATTTGTTGACAGCGCGAAGATACTGGTGAATAATGTTGATAAAGCAAAAAAAATACTCGAAGCCAAAAACTATGCTGTTGAAATTCGTGAGGTGATCAAGGTAAAAGTTGAAAACAAGCCCAAAGAATTAGCTTACATAACCGAGCGAATCGGCCATGTTGGTATTAATATTTCGCATGCTTACGGTACCACAGATGAAAAAAGAAAAATGATCACATTAATTTTGGACGTGGCTGATGTCGAAGCTACTTTGGCATTATTTAAATAAGGCTAAACAAATCCTACAACAATAATCCGCGTGACTTTTAATCTGCGGTGGAGTCAATGTGAATTTAAAGCATTTTATTTTTTTTCCCGTCCTGCTTACTTTAACTATATTTTTTTTCTGCCAGCAGACTAAACATCCTGGGCGCCAAATATCAAAAAACTCAACAATTCGGTCGATTAAAGACAGTGTCGGATTTTCATTAACAGAGAAGCAAATCGAATCAGTTGTGAACTTATCCGAAAGCTTGGAAAAAACCGCCCTACTTACAAACAAACAAAAATATGGATCAGAAAACTGGGTAGCTGGAATCTGCCCTCATGACGACCATTTGTTGGCGGGCAGGGTATATGTCCACCTGTTTCAAAACATGCGGGCAAAAAGATATGTTATTTTTGGGGTGGCACATAAGGCATGGAAATGGGGTGTTAAAGACTCGCTTATTTTTGATAGCTTTGATTATTGGAAGGGTCCGTACGGACCTGTTAAAGTTTCCGGGTTGCGGGAAAAAATAATCAACAACCTGCCAGAAGCTAATTTTATCGTTAACGATGAGTGGCAATCAGAAGAACATTCTGTTGAAGGCATTGTGCCGTTTATTCAATACTACACTCCTGACGCTGAAATTGTCTCAATCCTCGTCCCGTACATGAACTGGGAACGCGTACAGAGTTTGTCCGAACAACTATCCGAAACTTTGGCGAAAATCATCCGGCAAGAAAACTGGCAATTGGGAGAAGACATCGCGTTTATTTTCTCCAATGATGGTGATCATTATGGGGATTCGGACTGGGGAGGTAGAAATCTCGCCCCGTTTGGCGCTGATATAAAAGGTTATTTAAAAGCCACTGCCCAGGATAGCAGCCTGATCAAAAATAATTTAACCGGCGAGTTGACCGCTGAAAAATTAAAAAATTTCTGCGTCCGCGTGTGGGATGATCATGATTTGAAGAAATACAAAATCCGCTGGTGCGGTAGATTCTCCATTCCGTTCGGATTAAATACTGTTCGCCTGCTTAAAAATAAAATGAACATACAACCGCTCATCGGATATTTTTTACGCTATGATAATAGTCATAATTTAGGAAAATTGCCATTGGAAAACATTGGGCTGGGTACAACAGCTCCAAATCATTTGCGTCATTGGGTGGGATATACAGCCATAGGTTATCGATAAAGAAAATCCGTTTCTGATTTTAGACCCGTCCTTTTTGTTTTGCCAAATTCTTGCTTCTGGGCGGAATGAATTCAGCTTTAAACCCGATTGAAAAACCATTAGGGAAACATGCTAGAAGAAATTTTATTTGGCTATCAAAACCTTCTTCATAAAATAAACCGGACATGTGAATCTCTTGAGGAACATTACGCCCAACACCTCGTTTGCAAGCCTGGTTGCAGTGCATGTTGCAAAGTAGAAAGAAGCGTTTTATCTTTGGAAGCGTATGTTATAGAAGAACAGTTAAATATACTTAGCCCGCAGCGAATAAAAAAAATCAAATTTCTTCACCGCAAAGATGATCACACCTGTCCCATGCTCTGGAAAAACCTCTGCGTCATTTATCCTGCCCGACCGATAATTTGCCGGACGCACGGTTTGCCGATTTTTTATCACGAAGCTGAGATTACCTTTATTGATTATTGCAGGCTCAATTTTACAAATCTCCCTGAAAATCACAAGTTTTCCCATAAATTTGTTTTGGATATGCGCCACTTTAATTCCGAACTCATCCGGCTCGACCAGCAATATACAAAACATGTGCTAAACCAGGATTGGCAACCGGATAACAGAATCTCATTACGAGAAGTGCTGTTTAATCTCAAAATGAAATAATTTGCCCGCCTCATCTATTATAACTTTGAACAATCAACACTATATTTAAACCAGAAAAGTAGTACTCCTTCGTATTCCTCTGGGTGGACAGAGATGTCCTACTCTTCAAAAAAGTAGATAATGCGTCCCTTAACCCGCATTATTCATCATATTTTTAAAGGTAGCGGGATAACCTGAATTATTCACACATTGAGGAAAAAAGCGCAAAAACTGAGTTTTAAACATCAATCGTATCCGATCATGGGTGAAACCATTAAATAAAAATGAAATTTGACAGGATAATCATGCCAAAGGCAGATGCGACTGGACGCACAGGATTCTCAAGATTAACTGGATTTAAAGTACATCGATTTTACAAGTTATTCAGATTTTGTAATTATGTCAATCAATTTAATCCTGTAAATCCAGAATATCCTGTTATCCCCGATAAAAAGAATCGGGATCTACGACCTGTAAAAAAAACATATTTGTTAATACCCTGTGATCGGTTACCTTTTAATTAATGTTTGTGAATAATTCAGGTTAACAAATATATTTATTGAAATTATGAACATGACTAATTCCTGAAAATGTTCAAAAATCGGAAAGTTAGATTATTTATAAGGCAACTCGCTATACAATCTAATTTTTTATCACAAAAAAATCAGTTGACATTCCTCTCTGTAAACTTTATATTTACATAAATTCAAATAACCTGAGATTGTTTATGAAACTAAAACATTTTCTCTCCGTTTTACTTTTTCTCTTTATTGGTCAGCAAAGTCAATTGGCAAGCTGCCAGGATGATTTTGTACTTTTTACCTTCTATGATCAATTAACTCTTTCACCCGATTCTAATCATTTGGCGTTTCGATGCATTCTTCTGGATGAATCAAAACCGGATAAACTTTTCTCCAACATTTTAATCAAAGATTTCTCAACTAATCAGTTACGCTGTATCGATCCGTTTCCTGAAAGGTTCATCATTTCCAAAGATAAAAGATACTTGCTTTTTTCAAGCATTTACGGTTTATATCTGATTGATCTGAATAAAAACATTTCCGCGAAACAAATTTGTTTTCGTGATCCTTCTGTTGAATGGTTTTTCAAAGATTTTGGATTTTATGATAGAGGGAAAAAAATTCACATAGAGAAAATCACTTATGGTTCAGGGGAAACTACATCAGAATTTTATAATGTTAATCTAGATAGAAATAATTCTCAATCGGGATCAATGATAAAAAAAATCGAATCAGACAATTCTAAAAAAAATCCCTATAATCTTCCTGTTGATAAATCGACATCTTCACAAAATCTATCGGTTCTTTCGGAAGATCAAAAATTGATTTTCATCCCAAAAGCTGACTCGAAAAATCCCGGAAATTTTGAGCTGCGTTTTTTTTCAGAAAAGAAAAAACCGGATATTCTTATCAAAAACTGCCGCCCCCGCCTGATGAGTTTAAGCCCCGGTAAACAAACAGCCATTTTTTCAATCTTAAAAAACAGCGAAAAAGAAACATACCAGTTCGATTTTGAGAGTGAGAAATTATCACTGCTGGGAGAAATAAAATATCTTTCCATTTCCTGGCTGGATGAAAGTCGGTACATTTACAATACAGAAGCTGGATTGTTTTTATCGAACACGGTCAAAACTATTCACAAAAGCCTCACGCGATGGGACATTCCGCGATGGTGTGGTAAAATTATAAAACAATTCCCCAGGTATGAACTTCAGGTTAAATTTGTTGAGGACAAAAAGGAAGCAAACGAACTTTTGTCAAATCTGTCAAGCTCTTTCAAACGTGGAAGAATAACTCGATTTCAAAATAAAAAAGTAAGCGGTTATCGTATCAGGATCGGTGGTTATGATACACGACACGAGGCGCTGACTGATGGAAAAAAGTTGGAGGATTCCGGCTTATCTCACTGGATTGACAATATCGATGATTATTATGATTTTTTCAACACAGTGGTCGCGGCGGAAACTTTGGCGTGCAATAACAGTCAAATCGTGATTGAATATAAAAAGGATAATTACCTGAGAAGCCGGATTCTCTTCAAACAAACGAACGGTAAATTCGTTCTTTGCGTACCGGAAATGAACAATATCACAAATCGATCGGGATGGGACTTCCCCCAGGAATAACGTCGAGCGAACAAAATCGAAAACAGGAGCTACTATGTCTAAAGTATATTTTGTCAAAGCATCAGCAAAAGACAGCTTGGAAACGATTCATAATAAAATTTATTCACTTTACCTTCAGGCTGGCTTTGACAACATTTTTTCATTGGAAGATTTAATTGCCATTAAAATACATTTTGGAGAAAAAGGAAACACAACACACATTCCGGCAAACTATTTCAACAAAGTTATTAACCAGCTAATTAAAAAAGGAACGAAACCATTTTTTACCGATACCTGCGTTTTGTATAAAAGTAATCGTTCCGATGCTGTAAACCATTTGTTGTTAGCTGACAAGCATGGTTTTGCGATAGAAAAAACCGGAGCCCCGGTTATCATCGCCGACGGATTGAGAGGGAGCAATGAAATTGAAGTAGAAATCAAAGGAGAATTATTTGATAAAGTCTCAATTGCCACCGAAGCGGTTTCCGCAAATGGCATGATTGTCGCCTCTCATATAACCGGGCATATCGCCTGCGGAGTTGGGGGAGCGATTAAAAACCTGGGAATGGGGCTTGCCAGCAGAAAGGGAAAACTTCGCCAGCACTCATCAGTAAAACCGTGGATCGATGTAGCAAAATGCACCGGCTGCGGCGAGTGTATTTATTGGTGCCCGGAAAACGCGATCTTTATGAATGGAGACATTGGCGCAATTAATGAAAAAATTTGTGTTGGTTGCGGTGAATGTCTTACTGTCTGTCATTTTGGTGCTGTTCAATATAATTGGAAAACGTCCAGCAGTGATTTGCAAAAAAGGATGGCGGAACACGCTCTGGGAGCAATTATGAATAAAAAGGACAAGGTCTGTTATTTCAACTTTTTAATCAACATCACAGCGGACTGCGACTGCTTTGACATTGTTCAAAAACCTGTTATCAAAGACATTGGAATAATTGCCAGTAATGACCCGGTGGCGATCGATAAAGCAAGTATAGATTTGATTGAACAACACGGCGGTAAATCACTGGCCAACCTCTCCTACCCATCGCTTGATCCTATGATTCAGCTCAGGCATGGGGAAAAAATTGGACTGGGGAAATTGGATTATGAGTTAATAAATATCAGTAAATAAATTAAGTCGATAATAACTTATAAAATGGAATTTTTATGGATATCTTTGAATTAATCCAAACGCGAAAAAGTGTCAGAAAATACCAGAACATACCCGTTGAAAAAAATAAAATTGAAAAAATCATGACTGCCGCACAATTAGCGCCTTCATGGAAAAATGGTCAATGCTGGAAGTTCATTGTTGTCTCTGACCCTGATACCAAAAAAGAGCTTATACGCTGCACTAATACATTTAATCAATCCTGGCTTGGCAAAGAATACGCCATTATTGTCGCCTGTGGTGATCCGGGAAAAAGCGGCAAGCGCAACAACAAAGAATACTTTATGGTTGATGTTGCAATCGCTATGGAAAATATGGTTTTAGCTGCCACATCACTTGGTCTTGGAACCTGCTGGATCGGCGCTTTTGATGAAATAAAAATCAAAAAAGTTTTGAACATCCCGGATGAATTCCAGGTTGTCGCTTTGACACCGCTTGGTTACCCGGCAAAAAAGGAGGGCGTTGTTGGCAATATCGCCCGCAAGGTTGCCAAAAGTAAAAGCAGGAAGCCATTAGATCAGGTCTATTCGATGAATTTATGGGAGGAATAAATGGCGCATCGTAACGAAATTCTCAACTTTATCAATGAATACCTCAATATTTCAGAATTTGAAGATTATTGTGTAAACGGACTGCAAGTGGAGGGAAAAGAAAATATTAATCGAATAGTTTTTGGAGTAAGCGTCAGCCAGCGGCTATTTCACGAAACAGCAAAAATAAATGGTGACATGATCATTGTTCACCACGGACTTTTCTGGAAAAGCGACCCAATTCCCTTCTCTCTTACCGGGATTTTGAAAAAGAGATTAGAGCTGCTGATAAAAAATGACATTAATCTCGCTGTTTATCATCTACCTCTGGACGCTCATAGCGAAGTCGGCAATAACGCCCAGATAATGAAAAAACTGGAGATTAACAATTTTCAACAGGTGGACTTGGGCTTCCTGGGAAAATTAAATTCAAAAACGCACCGTGATGAATTCATCAAAATCGTGAACAGTAAAATCGGCACAACAGCACAGCTTTTCCCATTTGGTCCTGAAAAAATTCAACATGTTTTGGCAGTCAGTGGGGGCAGCTCAAGCATGTACCAATTGGCTGTCCAAAATAACGCTGATATTTTTATTGGCGGAGACATCAAAGAAAATATTGTCAGGGAATTAGAGGAGGTCGGATTAAATTACATTAATGCCGGACACTATAATTCTGAAAAATTGGGGGTCAGGGCTTTGAGCCAAATCGTTCGGGATAAATTCGATGTAATTTGTGATTATATCGACATTCCAAATCCGGTTTAATTCTTGGTTTTAAGATTGTGTAACATTATTAAATTGTCCTTGACTTTTTGCAGCTTTTTTATTTAATTTAAATTAATACTTAATGTTACATTTAAGAGAGGAACAAGCATTTGTTTTTTTTAATATTATTCAATCCTTTTCAAAATGGCAATCAGTTCGCTAAACTTTTCCAGCCAATCAAACTAACTAATCTATAATGAAAAAAGCCAATATTTTTATCGCGTCCAGCGACTGGTCTTACCTGAAGCTGATACAAAAAATCCTTCTTTCAAGCAAGACCGGCTACTCTGTTGATATCGCTACCAATGCTGACGAATGTATAAAAAAACTTTATATCAATAACTATCAACTACTTTTACTGGATTATTCCTTTGATAACGGTAAAAGTTTAAATGTACTGGAACAAATTTCAGCATCCGGACTTGACATTCGGATTATCGTTTTAATTGAAAAAAAAAGAGCGGATATCATTTATTCATGCATGGAAAACGGCTGCTCGGACTACCTGTTTAAAGAAAAAGGTCATGTCGAAAAGCTCCCCCTATTGATTGACAAACATTTGGGAACAGGAAGTAATATAGAAATCAATCCATCTCTCCTCGAATCAATCGAAACAACAAAAAACCGGACTATTCCCACCGAACAACCAACTCAACAAAAACTTGAAATTCATTACATCCTGAATCGGAAAGGGAAATTTACATCAGTAAATAAAACGTTATCAGAAAAACTTGGCTTTTCGCAAGAAGAACTGCTGGAATTAAACATGGAGGACCTGGTTCATCCGGACCTGGTGCAGCCCTATTATCAATGGTTAGCAGAACGTGATACAGGAATCACAACTGACAAATTTAAAACATTCCTGCTGAGCAAGCACGGAAAATTGCTGCCTGTAAAAATTTCAATCACACCTGTCCGCGGTAAAAACAATGAAATCCTTAATTACAATGGCTATTTCGATTTCATACCACAGTCAACAATACCGGCAAAACCTTCCAATGGTTTTTTCGACCAAAATAAAATGGTGAAAGATTTTAGACATTTAATCCATTTTAGTTTTGACAGTTCCCTCAATATATTTTTGGAAAAAATAGCACAACAAGCCTGCAAGCTTTTCCAGTTTAAGCGCGCTACCCTGGCGCTGCTCGATCGGCGGCGCGAGCTATATGTCAAACAAATCATGTTGGGTTATAATAACGGTGTGAAATCAAACAGCCGGATGCTGGAAGTACCTCGAAATGTTGTCGAAAAAATATTCATTAATAATCATAAAGTCCGGGTGCTTTACCACGACCAGGAATTTGATGAAAACAAAATAATTTTTTCAGCCATCGAAGAGCGGCGTTTTCAAAAAAGAGATCCCAACGACAAATGGCATCCGAACAATGTCATTGTCTTAAATTTGGCGGATCAAAACAATCGCACCTTTGGCTATATTTCACTGGACAGCCCGCTGACCACGAAAGCGCCAAAACGGGAAATTTTTCACAACCTGAAAATATTTTCCAGCCTGACATCCCTGGCAATAGAATACTTTTACCGTTATTCACTTCTTGAAAAACGCAATCGCCGGTTAAAGCGCTTGTTAATTACCGGCAATATGTTTAAGCTTAACATGACCGGTTCTGAAATAATGCGGGAAAGTGTTTGGGCGGTAAAGTTCTCCACCGATTTTAACCTGGCAATGGTCGGGCTCATCAATTCCAAATCTAATACACTCAATATCAAATCTGCAGCTTGCGACGACCGGATTAAAAACCTGCAAATAAGCGAGTTAATTTTCCCGGTGGAAGAGTTCCGGGGATTATTAAGAAAGGAATATAGCATTGGGAAATCGTATCTTATCGATAAACCTGAACAGGCAATACGCAAATTGAAAGACATCTACTACGACTCAAAAGGTGATCCCGATGAAACCAGTTCCTGGAAATGGTGGCACACATTAATTATTCCTATTTATGAAAATCACAAAAATATTATTGGATTTCTCATTGTCGATGACCCAACAGACCTGCAAGTGCCAGCTAAAGAAATAATCCACTCTCTGGAAATTCTCGCCAACCAGCTATCCATTGCCCTGGAAAACAGAGCTCATTATCTGCATTTGAAAAACAAGTATGAAAAATTGAGACATGATTCACTCGTGTCCGCAAGAGATGAGGCAGATTCTGGTTTTAAAAAACTGACGGAAAAATTTTTCAGACAATAAGAGCAAGATAAAAAGCTGTTAACATTCCTACTTTTTTCTTGACTCTAACGGTTGGTTTTTTTATATTATGCGGCGTTAAAAAAATACACTTACTAAGAATCGCGCCCGTAGCTCAACTGGATTGAGCAACGGATTTCTAATGCGGACATAAGGACAATTTCTAACTCAAGAAGAAATAATACACTATATATTGTTAATATTTTGAAGCCATGCTACTACATTTAGTATGGTTTCGACATAAATTTGCTATAATTTTGCTATAATAAATTATTGCAAGGCAGAGGCATTTATTTTATTTTCCTACACTTGAGTATAGATCACCTAAATTTATTTTGTTACTCCTATCTTGCCTTTGATGATAAGACTTAATTCATATTTTAGCTTTTCTTCAATATTCTCCTTTTTTCCAATTAGAATAAGAAAATCACCTTTCTGCTTTTTTACAGCTAATGATTGGGCTTCTGTATTTTTGTCTATTGGAATTTTCTCTCCTTCAAACTCAATTGATCCTGAATGAAATAATATTTCCATTGCTTCATCTGGTAAAACTCTTACTTCTATTTTGGGAAATGGGCTTTTTGTTAATGACTACCAAATTTTCAATAATTCTTCTTTTGAGACCTGTTGTGTTTCCCAATTCTTTTTAATTGTGATTTCTTTCGGATTTAAAAACCACCATATAAATGCGACAAGTAAAACTATAAAAACCAGTAATATTTCCATAACTTCTCCTATCTTTTTATTTGTTTACAGAATGCCCTTTTGCTCTTAAAATCATTTTTTCTACCTGATCATTAGCATTGGAATAGGTTAAACGTATTTTAGGATTTTTGTTTACAAACACTCGGAACACTTCATCTGCGAATGCTTGTCCAATAACATTTACTCCTCTGAAGTTTAAAATTACTTCTTTAAACAGATCAAACCGAGTAAGCAAACGTTTTGCTTGCGATCTGGATATTAAATTTTCTTCTCCATATTGAGCCAAAAATACTGGTACAATGGTACGAGAAAAACCATAATTTCCATCATCAGAGGCAAATTTATCAAAAATACTTTGAAGTTTCATTTTTGATTTTGGGATAATTCTCATAATAACAGTTGTTCCGGGATTGTTATTTCCATTTGAGGATTTAATTTCTGCTGCATAATCTTTACCATCTGGGAAATGAACAAAAATTATATCTTTTGATGACAACTGAAAATTATCAAAAACTCTTGAGGTAAAAAATATTCCTTCTCCAGTATGACTTTCTGGATCAGTTGTTAATTTACCTTTTGATAGTTCAAGGACAGCATGTAAATCATTTTCTAAATTGAGATAATTTTTTATCTTCCGAAAGATGCCAACACCCTTGTCTATAATCCTAATTTCAACCTCTGTGTAACTATAAGAAATCCTGATAAATACTGATTTACTTTCAGAATGATCTATTACATTATTTAACATTTCAGTAAATC
>NBLI01000222.1 GCA_002084535.1 Candidatus Zhuqueibacterota bacterium 4572_119 | reverse complement strand
AACGGCTTCTCCGAACCCCAGGTTTTGTTTTTGTCCTTGTTTTAACGCGTTGTTAATCATTCGCGGTGTTTCCTGAACCATGCCAAAACTGCCATCGTCAATTGCCGCTCCCACATCTTCCGAGGTTTTCCCCCAGTTAGCGACCTCAAAATCATGAATTACCCCGGCGCCGTTCAAAGTCAGGCATTTTATCACGCCGGTTTCCATCAACTGAATTAAAATCGGATTGAGACCACATTTGATCACGTGAGCGCCCATCATCAGAATGATTTGCTTGTTGGAATGGACTGCCGACACAATACGATCAACAAGCTGTTTAAAATCCGCTCCAATGAGGATGTCGGGAAGACCGGAAAGAAATTCTTTGACACTATTCCCTTTCTGATAACGCCGGGCAAAAGATTCGGTATCTACTTTGCTCGGTCGTTCTTTGATGGAGTAAGTCTTTATTTTGGTCAAGTCGATTTCTTTATATTTTGACATTTTAATAGTACCTGAAATATGGGTTAAATTTTTTTCAAAGTTTTGCTCATTCCGGTTCCGCCGTTTTTTTTGCGGATACCGGCATTCCTTCCGCAACAAGAAGCGGGACTCAGCCGGAATGACTTGATACAGCTTGTATTGTAATTACTTTATTTCACTTTAAGCTTAAGGCATTTTAGCTCACTTTTCAACGAAACCCTCCATCTCTCTCAATTCTGCGGTGATATAACCAATAATAATTTTGGATTTCATTTGCACCGGGATTTTCCGTGAATCATCCGTCACCCAAACGAGCAGTCTGCCTTTGCTTTTAAAAATTCCACTGGCTCGCAAAATAGGCTCAACCACGATACAGTCAAAAGTACCGGCTTTTACTTTGATTCGTTCCTTTTTGTGAACTTTGACCTCGAGCGGGTACAACTTATTGTCAGCGTGATTATCAACAAACAAGGATTTCCCAACTTCCAGAGTTTGAGTTCGAATGTAATAGAACGTCGTCAAAATGTCCTGCACACAGGGGGGAATACGCAGGCTGTCTTTTTTATTTGTTACAGCCCAACCATTAATGTGATCGTAGCTCACGTATTGATTTGCCCTGAATTTTCCTTCACGCAAATGTTTTTCAAATCCCCATGTATAAAGCCCGTCTCTGTCCATGTAAGAAATGACCTGATCCCGGACTTTAAAAAAAGCTGAGAAAAATTTACTGGAACGGGCTTCAGTTTGAATTTTAAAACATTCGTAACCATTTTTATAAACGATCTCCGGGAGCGCCATTGTTGATGTGCCAGCTTTAACAACCCCGTACCTGATGATGAAGGTTAATTTTTCACCAACTTTGAACGCGGAATTGGGAATCACCCGGTCGATTGACTGGCTGGCGTCAAAGTAAGCGTATTTGGTTTTTTTCCGATTTAGTGGTAAAAGTATTTTATTGGTAACATTGTATTCTGTAGGAGAAGAAATGAATTTGTCTTCGAGCATTTCTTCCGTTTTCATAGGTATCGTTGGTGCAGGTGATACTTGCATTGTATCACTTTTAGTCGAGTCGCCGGGGACAACGACGTTTTTTGTTGTGTCTTTTTTTGTTTTTTTTGTTGTATCGATTTCTGTGGTTTTCTGCTGCGCCATAAGCTCCTTGCCGCAAAAAAAACAGCATATAGGAAGCAATATGAAAATAAGAAATAATTTTATAGTTTGATTTTTCATTTTTGTTTAAAATTGTTTTAGTTTTGTTTTGCTGAGCGATTTAATTTTAGGTAATATTCGATCAATTTCTCTTTCAATTTGATTGATCACTTTCCGGTAATAGGTTAAGCCCTCACCAATTGGATCGGGAACATCGACAAAGTTGTCTTTTTTGTTTTCATGGTTGAACTCGGTTATAAGGAACACTGATTCCGAAAACTGTGGGTAATGGTTCCTGATGAACTTTTTGTGATGCTCGGTCATTACCAAAACAATGTCTGATTTCTGTAAGTTTTCTTCAGAAATACTTTTTGACTGGTGGCGAGTTATGTCAACGCCTTTTTCTTTGGCTGCACTTATCGCGTTTGGTGTCGCTGGTCTGCCAACCAGGTTCAGAGTTCCGGCGGAAGAAATGGTTACTAAATTTCCGAATTCTTTGAACAATTTTTTTTTCAGCAGCCCTTCAGCCATAGGGCTTCTGCATAAATTTCCGGAACATACAAAAAGGATATGGAATTTTTTACTCATCAATTTTATTTCCTAAAATTTTCATAATACTAAATTTTGAAATTGCCCCTTCCCTGATAATTTTGATTCCATTGTTAATCACTGAAATGACTGTTGAAGGAGTTGCCGAATTAGACTGCCCGCCATCTAAAATTAAATTCAATCGATCACCAAAATTTTCCGCGACTTCTCGCGCGGTTACTGGATTTTTATTTCCAGTTAGATTGGCGCTGGTTGACGTGATTGGGACGCCGGCAAATTTAATTAGTTCCAGGCATATCTGGTTATTTGGGATCCTGATTCCCACTGTTTGTTGCTTACCGGTGATGCTTTTGTTGAGCCGCGGCGAAGCATCAAAAACAATTGTCAATGGGCCTGGCCAGAATTCTTGGGTCAAGACCACAGCTTTTTCTGGAAATGATACGATCAATTCTTTTACCTGGTCCAAACTCGCGGCAATGATCAATATCGGTTTATTTTTGTCCCTGCCTTTGAGACGGTAAATTTTTTCCACTGCTTCATCATTAAAGACATCAGCCCCGAGTCCATAAATAGTTTCCGTAGGATAGCCAATGATGCCTCCGTCTTTTAAAATACCGGCTGCTTTTTGTAACAAGTTTATATCGGGTTTTTCAGGATTTATTTTTAAAATATTCTTCATGTTAATCCAGCATTATGTAAAATTGGATATTTTATGTTTTATCATGTTCGCTGCTCTTTGCCCGGCTTTGCCATCCAGTTTGTCAAACATGAGTTTTGCCGCGCTTTGCCGTTCTCGTTGCTTTTCGCGCGGATTTTTTAAACAATACGCGATTGCTTCTTTTAATTGATAACTCTCTTCAACGCGGTAGCTAATCGATTTTAATAGCTGCGTGATTTCCGGCAACGTGCGGTCAGTTTGATTTACTTTGAATGTTATGATTGGCTTGTCCAAAGCACAGAATTCGGCGATGATGGAGCTGGTGTCACCAACCATAATATCCGCGATCGCCAAAAATGGAAGTACATCATAATCCTGGATGAAATATATTTGCTTCATGGCTGATAATTTTTGTTTATATTTTTGTGATGTCCAGGGATGAACGGTGACCAGAATGTTGTAATCCTGACTTAATACCGGTAGAAAATTTATCCATTTTTCTATAGCGGACATACCTGAACTATCCCAGGTTGCGGTAAAAATCACAGTTCTTTTCTTTTGATTCGCTCCTGCTTTACTACGGGTTTTATTTAGTAACTCTTTATTATAGCTTCCGTTAAAAAGTGGGTCTATCTTCGGAAAACCAACAGCTTTTGCTGAGGCAATACCTAATTCTCGAGCGATTGCAACTTCAGCACTACTGGTCAACATATAAACTTCAAACATGTTGTAATTACGAGCGTTGGTGAATTTTTTTAAAATATTTTTTCCAGGAAATTTATAAGCCGCGTGCCGGCACATGATTACTGCCTTTGGAAAACATGCTAATCTTTTAACAGGTAAATTCTGCTTTTTTAAAAAGTCAGCGGTCGTTTTGTTTTTCGCGTAGTAAGTCATCTCCGGCAAAAAAATCAACGCGGGTCTCATCACAATGTAATCCATGGGGTCGGCACAATAAACGACTACGCCGGAATTTCTGTTGATAATATTCAGGAAATTCCAGATGAGTTGATAAGGATATTTGAAAATGTAATATGAAAAAACCATAAAAAATATTACTCAACTAAAAAATTTGCTGTTAATATATCTCACCAATCCTGAAGCAATTTCAGTTTCAATTTTGGGCTTGCATTTATTGTATTTCCAGGAATTATTTTCATGAGTATAATACCCTTTAGATTTTACAAAGACATTTATACCAAAATGATGTGCCTGAAATTCAAATAAACAATAATTCCCTTTATGAGAACCGATGTCAATGGAAAGAAATGGGGTGTCAAATTTTGAGTAAATTTCCCGCGCGTATTCCATCAGATTGTAATCAACTTCAATATCAAGTTTTTGGATTTTAGTACCGCTGGCGCGAAAATCACCTTCAAATGCAAAGCGTTTCATAATATAATATTTATCAAATAAAATGAGCACCCGGTGATCGTAATTTAGATTCGGAACAAATTCCTGCAGAATAAAATTACTTTCTTTTAAAATATAATCCCGGTACTGATAATAATCTTTTTCGTTGCTGTAATCCGGGTATAGATCATAACTTTTTTTCTGGCGGAAGTATTTTCTTCTTAACAGGTCCAATTGTGTGAACAGGTTTTGTTTTTCCAGCTTACTGACTAATTTTAATAAGTGAGCTTCACTTTTAGCCAAAAACACACCCTTACCATTGGAACTGTCAGTAGTTTTTAAAACAACAGGGAAGTCCAGTGTATAATTTTGCAATTCTTTAACACTGCTGAAATAATACGATTTTAAAGATTTTAAATTGATTCTCTTTTTGTATAATTCCTGGAAACCCTTATTTTCATGACATAATAATAAATCATAGGACGGAATTACAATATTGCTGCTTTCATTGAGAAAATGAATAACATCTTTGGAATAGTTTCTCCTGTTTGGTTTTTGGTGGAAGGTGTAAAAAATAAAGGAATTTTCTATGCTGGTTTTTCCGTTTACAATGTCACTGAATGTGTAAGTTTTAACTTCAAATCCATGTTCAGCGATGGTCTTTTCCAATTTTTTTACATTCATACTCACCCACGGTTTTCGGGTCTGACCAAAAAAACCATCATTGCCTGTTAGTATAACAACCTTTTTCTGTATCATATTATTTCCCAATATACTGTTTAATTGTTTTGTAAACCAATTCGGGCTGAATGTCCCTCATACAACGAAAATGTTTTTCGGGGCAGGTTTTCGCGCCGTGTTTGGAGCAGGGTCGGCAGTAAAGATCAATTTCCAGCATAGTGTCGTTTTCTCTGAAAGGATAACATCCAAACCTGCGCACTGTCGGACCAAATATCGCAATCACGTCTGTTTGAACTGCGTTCGCCATATGCAAAGGCGCGCTGTCATTTGTCAGCATCAGGTCAAGATTTTGTATCAGCGCCGTTGATTCAAGAATTGTCAGTTCACCTGCTAAATTCAAAGCGTCAGCACCTGATTTTTCAATTATGTCCTGGCATAACTGATATTCATTTTTACCGCCGATAAAAACAGGTGTTACGTTTTCGCCTGCCATTAATTTTAACAAAGAAATAAAATATTCTCTGGGCCATTTTTTTGTATGCCAGAC
>NBLI01000221.1 GCA_002084535.1 Candidatus Zhuqueibacterota bacterium 4572_119 | reverse complement strand
AAACTGCCATTCCGGGTATATTTGCTGCGGGTGAATGCGCCTGTGTCAGTGTACATGGAGCAAACAGGTTAGGTGGCAATTCGCTTTTGGACGCGGTTGTCTTTGGCATTCACTCGGGCAGGGAAGCGCTGAAATTTGTGAAAAGCCATGAAATGCTCAATTATTCAAAATCATCAATAGAAGCAGAAGAGGTGTGGTTGTCAAAACTGCTTAACCGACAGAAAGGCGAAAAAGCAGCAATTATTCGTACAGAGATGGAAAAGGCAATGATTACCAGCTTTGGCATTTTTCGCAGCGGTGATTTGATGATGCAGGGATTGGAAGAAATTGTTGAACTCAAGAAAAGGTATAATGAGGTGATCGTTGATGATAACAGCAAGGTTTATAATCTCGATCTAATCAGGGTGCTTGAATTAGGTTATATGCTGGATTTAGCTCATGTTGTCGCGGTTGGGGCAATCGCCAGAAAAGAAAGCCGGGGCGCTCATTTCCGTGATGATTTTAAGGAAATAGATAATGAGAATTTCCTGCGGCATACGATGGTTCAGAAAGATACAACTGGTAATCCACAAATAGATTACAAAGAAGTTGTGATTGAGGATATTGAGCCGTTGAGTGAAATAAAATATTGATAAAACTATTTTGAGTGAATTATAGCTTTGTTTTGATCAACAATTAGCTGAGGAAATAAGTCGTTATGAGTCATAATGTAAAAATATTTCGCTACAACCCGGAAAATGGAAAAACGGGTAAGCTTGTCGATTATTCCGTGAAAATTAATCCGGGCATGTCCGTATTGGATTTATTGCACCGGGTGCATGATGAGCAGGATGGATCACTTGCTTATCGATATTCCTGCCGCGGTGCTATTTGCGGTACTTGCGCCATCAGAATAAACGGTACTGCCAGGTTGGCATGTAAAACACAGGTTAATGATTTGCTTGAAGAGGAAAAAAGCATAACGCTGGAACCTTTGTCAAATATGGGCATCATTAAGGATTTGGTGGTTGACAAGCGACCGTTTTGGGAATCAATAAAAAAGACAATGCCCTGGTTGGTGCGTGAAAATGAGTTGGCTGATGAGCGTTTGAATTATGAAACAAAACTGGACAAAGTTCATCTCGATCAGTTGAACCGTTCCGCTGATTGCATAAAATGCGCGTGCTGCTTCGCCGATTGTCCAAAAGTAGAGGAAACCCCTGAATTTATCGGACCGGCTGTTTCTGTCCAGGTGTATCGACAAATGTTTGATCCGCGCGATACAAAATTAGATGAAAGGTTGACTTTTAGCACAGCAGAAGGTGGTGTTTTTGATTGCGACAAACATGCTGCCTGTGTGAAAGTTTGTCCAAAAGACTGCCGACCTTTACGGGCGATAACATTTATTCAGAATAAATCCAAACAAGTTGTTCAGTGATTTGGAAAACGGTTTAACGATTAAAAAATCTGGAAAATCGGAATCCTGGATTGATGGAATAATAGAGTTTAAATTGCTCAATTTTCGCAATGTCTGTTTTTAATTAATTTTTTACTCATTGAAGAAATAACAAAAAAGGAAA
The DNA here is from genome assembly GCA_002084535.1 of Candidatus Zhuqueibacterota bacterium 4572_119. Lineage (GTDB taxonomy): Bacteria > Zhuqueibacterota > Zhuqueibacteria > Thermofontimicrobiales > Thermofontimicrobiaceae > NBLI01. The sequence goes on along the minus strand of NBLI01000221.1, from coordinate 4,456 downwards.
AACCATGAAAAAGGTTGCATTATTCGCTTTTAACGGGGAACCCATGTGTTTTGCGCATGTACTGCTAAATGGAATCGATTTGCATGAAAATGGATATGATGTTAAGATTATTATCGAGGGTACAGCTACAAAACAGGTGAAAGAATTGGCTGATGAAAAAAAGCCGTTCGCTAATTTGTATTCAAAGATTAGAGATTTAGGATTGATAGATTGTGTTTGTAAAGCATGCGCTGCAAAAACCGGATCTTTGGAAGCAGCAACGCAACAGGCGTTACCAATTTGTGATGAAATGACCGGTCATCCCAGTATCAGGCGCTACAGCGAACGAGGCTACGAAGTAATTTCATTTTAATATGCTGGTCTAATTCACGAATTGGTAATATCATCAAATTTAATCCCATCTGCGAAATACGAGATTAGGTCAGCGAATGCATTATCAAATCATCAGAACTACACACCAGGATAACGGTTATAATATTGAACATACCAGTTTGTTATATTTTATAAAAATAATCAAAAAGTGCTTGACTTTATAATAATATTAAATTATATTTATTCCAGATTGGAATAATTACAAAAATGAATTCATGCTACATCCAAATTAAAACAGGAGGTGTTTTATGAGTGAAAAGCCACTTGGCTGTGCCAGGCCAGTAGGAGGTCCCGTAGGAGGAACAGGTACAACAAAAGAGAAAAAAAATGAACCAAACGAGGAGATTAACATGGTTGAAGTAAAAGTTGGGCAAAAAGCCCCTGATTTTGAATCGCCGGCATATCATAAAGGTGAATTTAAAAACGTCAAACTTTCAGATTATCTTGGCAAGTGGGTGGTGTTATGTTTTTACCCCGGTGATTTTACATTTGTCTGACCGACCGAGTTAGCGACAGTTGCCGCTAATTACGATAAATTACAAAAATTAGGCGTTGAGGTTTTGGCAGCCAGTGTTGACAGTAGATTTGTTCACAAAATATGGCAGGAAGAAGAACTGTCTAAAATGGTTGATGGAGGCGTGCCTTTTGCCATGCTTTCGGATGGCGCTGGCAGTGTTGGCAAAGTGTATGGCGTTTATGATGAAGCCGCTGGCGTTGATATCCGGGGACGATTTTTAATTGATCCTGATGGCGTTGTTCAGGCAATGGAAGTAATGACCCCGCCAGTAGGCAGAAATGTAAAAGAATTAATTCGCCAGGTTGAGGCTTTTCAACTGGTGAGAAAATCCAAAGACACTGAAGCTTGCCCCGCTGGTTGGGAACCCGGCAAACCTACTTTGAAACCCGGACCGAATCTTGTTGGAAAAGTTTGGAAAGAATGGAAACCGGAATAAATAAATTAAAAAAATAGAAAACTTGGAATGATGGATTGCTGAAGAAATTCCAGTACTCCATCACTCCGCTTCTTTTTAAATAAAATTTTTTATTTTGTTTTTTATATTTTAGCTAATAGAAAAATAATGGGTGGAGAAGAAAATGATATCAGAAAAAATGACAGAAAAAATAAATGACCAAATAAAGCATGAACTGTTTTCGGGGCACTTGTATTTATCAATGGCTGCTTATTGCGCCTCAATAGACTTGGATGGATTTGCTAATTTCTTTATTGTTCAGGAACAGGAAGAAAGATTTCATGCTATGAAATTCTTTCATTACATTATTGAGCAGGATAAGGATGTTAAGGTTTTTGGTCTTGATCAACCGGAAACTGAATTTGCTTCCCTGGAAGCAGTTATTGACGCTGCCTGGAAACATGAGCAAAAGGTTACGGGATTGATAAACAGTTTGATGGAGTTAGCTATAAGTGAGAATGATTTTGCCACGCAAAGCCTTTTGAAATGGTTTATTGATGAACAAGTCGAAGCATATAAACTACAATAAGTTTTGGAGAATTGAGATGACAAAATTAAATCAAGTTTACAAATGTGAAATGTGCGGAAATATCATTGAAGTTTTGCACACTGGCGCGGGCGAATTAGTCTGCTGCAATCAATCAATGAAATTGTTAGAAGAAAATACAACCGATGCCGCAACCGAAAAACATGTCCCGGTGATTGAAAAATCAGGCGACACTGTTACCGTGAAAGTTGGCAGCATTGATCATCCAATGCTGGATGAACATTACATTGAATTCATTGAGCTAATAGCTGATGGTCAGGTTTATCGAAAATTTTTGGATCCGGGAGAAAAACCTGAAGCAACGTTCAAAGTAAGCGCTGATAAAGTGGAAGCCCGGGAATATTGTAACTTGCACGGTTTGTGGAAGGCTTAATCAGTTATCAAAATTTTGTGAGAGAAAACTATTGAAGTTTTAATTAACCACAAAGCATAACACCTGGTATGCTTATTTTCGGAGATAAGTTGTTTTTATTTGGAAATGTTTATGAGTTTCAGAGAATGAAAATTCCAAGTTTAACTTTGTGGTTAACTTTTTAAAACGATTCCAATAATTAATTTATTATAATAACTTTTTATTAACAAATGGGAGATTTGCAAATGAAAAAATTTGTATGTTCAGTTTGTGGTTATGTACATGAAGGCGATGCGCCACCGGAAAAATGTCCACAATGTGGCGCTCCGGCAGATAAGTTTTATGAGCAAAAAGAGGGTAATTTAAATTGGGCTGATGAACATACAATCGGCGTTGCCAAAGGAGTGGATCCAGAGGTTGTTGAAGGTCTTAAAATGAATTTCATGGGAGAATGCACTGAAGTTGGTATGTATCTGGCGATGAGCCGTCAAGCAGACAGAGAGGGTTATCCTGAAGTAGCAGAAGCTTACAAAAGAATCGCCTGGGAAGAAGCAGAACACGCTTCAAAATTTGCAGAATTGCTTGGTGAGGTCGTTGCTCCCGATACCAAAACAAATCTAAAGATGCGGGTTGAAGCGGAGTTTGGCGCATGTCAGGGTAAAAAAGACCTGGCGACAAAAGCAAAACAGCTAAATTATGATGCCATTCACGATACTGTTCATGAGATGTGCAAAGATGAAGCGCGGCATGGCGCTGCTTTTGCAGGGTTGTTGAAACGGTATTTTGGTGAATAGACTGATAAAGGATTAATCAAATGGAAAATCTTGGAATCGCTTTATTGCTGACAGCAGGAGCCGGGCTTGCCACGACGATAGGAAGTTTGATAGGTTTAGCAGTGCGCAAACCAGGGCCTAAATTCATGGGATTTACGCTCGGTTTTTCAGCCGGTGTGATGATCCTGGTTTCGTTTGTTGAGTTACTACAAAGCAGTATTGAATCCATCGGATTTTTATCAGCGCACTTGGCGTTCTTTTTTGGTATGATATGTTTTTTCTTAATTGATACGCTAATACCGCATGATTATATCGGTCAGCATGACCATAGTAAAAGCGATTCCGGGACTGGTTTAATGCGCACTGGTATGCTCATCGCGTTAGGAATCGGCGTTCATAATTTTCCTGAAGGACTGGCTACTTTTGCGGGGGCACTGGAAGATGTTCATCTTGGAATTGCAATTGCGGTTGCCATAGCCATTCATAATATCCCGGAAGGATTGGCTGTTTCCGCGCCGATTTATGCAGCCACCGGCAGCCGCAAAAAAGCATTTCTGTGGTCATTCCTTTCAGGCGTTAGTGAACCAATTGGCGCTGGTGTGGCAGCAATCGTGCTTTTACCTTTTTTAACTTCATCTGTTATTGGCTGGCTGCTCGCCGCGGTTGCCGGGATAATGATAACCATTTCTCTTGATGAAATAGTCCCTGTGGCAAAAAGTTTCGGCGATGAGCATACACACACACCGATTTTGGGAATCATTACTGGGATGATTGTGATGGCATTCAGTCTCTGGATGCTTAAGTGATTTGTACAAATTTTAATGGTGTTATTTGCTTTTATTTTGAACATAAACAATAGGCTAAAAAGTAAATGTCAGTTATGATTGACTATTTAGCCGGACGATTTGATAATAATTATTATTTCAAGAAAAATTTGACTTTGTTCACACTCAGGAAGAGGAAGCATTATGAAAAAGCTAATTTTAATTTTCACAATGATTTTTTTCTTACCATCTTTAATTATTTCCCAGGATTTACCCGCAGGTGAAGAAGCGCTCGGAACAAGAAAGTATGAACAGTATGAAAAACCAGAAGCCTGTAAAAGCTGTCACATTGATATTTATCAGCAATGGACACAGGCGATGATGTCCCAGGCTTATACGCATCATTGGGACGAAATTGAGTATTTTGATCTGGCGGTCGCACACGGAGAAGTGGATCCCAAAGTCGCACCAGTGGCTGATGGCTGCAACGGATGTCATACTCCGATCGCGTTTTTAGCCGGTGATGTACCACCGCCGAGACCATCGGAAAATTCCCGCGCCAACGAAAGTGTTAGCTGCGATGTATGCCATACGATTACTGGATTCAAAGGCGAAACGCCGTTTAATTTTAGCTTTGTTTCACAACCGGGGAGGATGAAATGGGGAAACAAACCGGG
>NBLI01000220.1 GCA_002084535.1 Candidatus Zhuqueibacterota bacterium 4572_119 | reverse complement strand
CCGATCACATGGGCTGTAATTATCAAATGAATATTCGAAGTTTTTTTGATTGAATGCCAGGATAACATAGATTTTCAGGAATATTTATGTTTAATTGTTCAATAAAAATTACTAAACGGTCGATTCAACAATTTTATTTTAATAAAATCCTGTTAATCTGTTTTATCCTGCTAACCGGTCAACTATTTTTTTGAAGCTGATATAATCAAAAGTTACCCTATGATCGGCTAAAGAATTTAGTATTCTGAAGCAGCTCAAGAAAGAAAACAAAAATATGAGTTTAATTTTGTGTCAAAAAAGAAATGAACAATTGAACATAAGAGTACAGAAAAGTGTACTTGAATGTTCAAGAAAAGGTAAAATTTATTCATAAATATGGGATTTAAAATAAAAAACGATAATTATATTTTCAGAATGAAACTTACTATGTGAATTATTTTCAAATTGTTATCAACATTAATTTTGATCCAAATATCAATAAAATTTATTATGAATTTTGTCAAATTAATTTGGTATGCCTTTTGTATAAAAGAAGGTACAAAAGCAATAATCAAAAATAATAGTAAAAGTCACAGGAGGTTTAAAAATGAAACGGCAATTGATTTTAGGATTAACAGTTTTTTTGTTGACAGGACTTTTCGTGGATGGATTGATGGCGCAAAGGCGGGTAAGAAGATTTCCCAAACCACGACCAAAAGCTAAACAAGCCGCAGCCATTGGAATCCGTGTTGGAAATGATTTTGATAATGAACAACTCTTTGCCGGTGGTCATTTTGTACTGCCATTGGGGATTTTCTGGAAATTTGCCCCTGGCGCTGAATATTATTTTACTGAAAATGATTCATCGAGATACCAGTTCAATGGTGATTTTCTTTTTAAGCCAACACGGAATGGGATGTTCTATTTTGGTGGTGGTGTTGCCATGCAATTGTTGAACAGCAAGGAACTAAATGAACAAATCGATTTTGGCGGGAACCTGATCGTTGGTCTGGATCTAAAAAGTCCTTTTTGGTAATTCCAATACCGTGCTCCCCGGAAATCGTTCCTCCCAAACTTACAGATAATTCAAATATTTCCCGTGCTGCTAATTCCGACTTTTGGACGATTTGTACGTTTTTCTCCTGATGCGTTAAATTGACGTGTACATTTCCGTCCCCCAGGTGTCCGTAATTGTAATTTACGAAACCATGTTTGCGCGCGATTTTTTCGCAATTTTGAATGAGTGCTGGAATCTGGCGGATGGGAACAGTTACGTCCTCACCCCGTTTAAAATTGGTGTTTTCTTTGATGATTTCTCTGAATTTTCGTCTCACGTCCCAAAGGCCTTTTCTTTTTTGGGAACTGTCCGCGATGAGTACGTCCGAGGCTCCATTGTCGATACAAATGTTGCCAACGACCTCTATCTGTCTTTCAAGCTCGTTTCCCTCGCCATCAAGGTCAATGATGAGCAATGTTGAAAAATTTGTGGGGATTTTGATAGGTATTTTATCCCGGACAATATTGACACAGTTGGAATCAAGAAATTCAAGCGCGGCTGGTACAATGCGGTTTCTGGTAATAGCTGATAGTGAACCTGTCAGCGTCAGTATGTCCGGAAAACTGGTGAGCAGTGTAATTGTTTTACCAGGCAGCGGAATGAGACGCAAAATCGCTTCAGTAACAATCGCCAGTGTGCCCTCGGAACCGATGATGAGATTGGTCAGGTCAAACCCAACCACTCCTTTTCGGGTTTGTACGCCCGTTTTCATTATCGTCCCATCCGCGAGGACAATTTCCAATCCCAGTATATAATCCCTGGTTGTACCATATTTGAAACAATGCGGACCACCAGCATCTTCAGCAATATTTCCGCCAATAGATGAGGTTTCGTAGGAAGCAGGATCCGGCGGATAATAAAGCCCTTTTTCTTTTACTGCTTCCTGGAATTCAAAGTTTATCACCCCTGGTTGTACTTTTGCCACCATGCTGATATCGTCAATTTCAAGAATTTTGTCCATTCTAAGCAGCGAAAGAATCACACCACCGTGAATTGCCAAAGCACCTCCGGTAACTCCTGTTCCGGCTCCCCGCGGAATAACAGGAATGCGGTAATTAGAGGACAGTTTCATTAATTGAGAAATTTGCTCGGTTGTCTCAGGTTCAACAACCAATCCCGGAAGGTACCTGAACTCAGTGCCGTCAAAATTATATGCTTCCAGTTTTTCCGGTTCGGCATAAACATATTTTTTTCCCAAAATCGAAGTTAATTCAGAGGTGAATTTATTCGGAATTTCTGTCATGGTTTTATTTTTAATCAAATTTTATAGTTGTTTTCAAGTTGATTAACATAAGATGAATTTTGTTAAAAATCAAGTAGATTTTTTTAGTTGCCATCTGTGAGTCCCACATCGTTTAAACCTATAAAGAATAATTTGAATTAAAGCATATTTCAAAATGTAAGCATTTGTATAGCAATTTGAAATGGGAGGATGAATTTAGCTGCAAAGAAATAGATAATTATTTGAAGTTTTTTATTATAAAAATTAATTCATACCTGAACGAAAATAATGTGCCGGGCACTTTTAGCAGAACATCTATCACATCACCAAAGCTCGTAACTTGTTATTAATTAACAAAATTCAACTATCAATTTTATGAGGTGCCTGGTACTATTTTTAGCCTATTACGAGTTATCGTTCAGATTTAAATTTTGTCAATTTATCAGCTATTAAGCAGATTTGTCGAGCAATTTTTTGCATAAGTTTAGCGGAATAGAATTTGCATTTGTTTAAAAATGAACTTCATAATATGTTGATTAGAATGTAAGTTACTTATGTTCGATCTTCATTAAAGCACCAAATTCATGAAGTTAATAAACATTTGTTGGCACCCACGGTCAATAGCAATGTAGCATCCAATAAAAATTTCAGAACAAAGGTTAAACATTAATCAAAATTAAAGCACCGATGAATTTTAACTCTTTTAAATTTTTCGTCTTTTTTTTTGTTGTTTATTTTATTTATATAGCACTGAGACATAAACAACAGAACTGTTTTTTGCTGGCAGCGAGTTATTTCTTTTACGGCTGCTGGGACTGGCGGTTTTTGGTGCTTATTTTTGTTTCTACAGCGACTGATTTTTTTTGTGGACTCAAGATTTTTGATCAGGAAAATCAGAACAAGAGAAGATTGTTCCTGTTTGTCAGTGTTTTTGTAAACCTGTCAATTTTGGGGTTTTTTAAATACTTCAATTTTTTTGTTGACAGCCTGTCATCATTTTCCATGTGGGCTGGTTTTAATTTAAGCGTGCCAACTTTCAGGATTTTGCTCCCTGTCGGGATTTCATTTTATACATTTCAGACTTTGAGTTATACCATCGATGTGTATCGAAAAAAAATAAAGCCGGCAAACAATTTTTTTGACTACGCTTTGTTTGTCTCATTTTTTCCTCAACTGGTTATGGGACCGATTGAACGTGCTAAAAATTTATTGCCACAAATTCAGCAGCCGCGCACATTCAATACAGAAAAAATTAATGAAGGTTTTTTATTAATTTACTGGGGGCTGTTCAAAAAAGTATTTATTGCTGATAACATTGCTTTGTTCTTATCTTATTTTGGGAATCCTGTTTCGGCGGATGGATCGGCAGGGGATGGAGGTTTGGTTTTGGCAGCTTCATACGCATTTTTAATTCAGTTGTATTGTGATTTTTCCGCGTATTCAGACATTGCCCGTGGCACTGCCATGGTGATGGGTTTTGACATTACGGTAAATTTCCGCTCACCATTGCTCGCAAGTAATATTCTGGAATTGTGGGAGCGCTGGCACATAAGTTTGACAACTTGGATAAGGGATTATTTGTATTATCCTTTATCCAAAGTGAAAGTTGGTAAAAAGCATCTTTCTCCACTGCTGCTGTTTCTTCTCACTTTTTTGATCATGGGACTGTGGCATGGCGCATCATGGAATTTTATCCTCTGGGGGCTGTATAATGGGTTAGTGCTGCTTATTTACGGGGCTTACTCGCAGAATAAACGCAGATTCAACCGGCCAAAACAGACCTTTGTCAGAAAATTGATAGTAATTTTTTCGATTTTACTGACTTTTAATGTGGCGTCTTTGGGTATGATTTTTTTCAGGGCAAATTCGCTATATGAGATTGGTCATTGGATTTATCATCTTTTTGCCAATTTTTCGTTTAGCCCGGAAATGGTCGAGCTGATCGGTAAAGTGTTTATTTATTCTTTGCCATTAATAATTGTTGATAAGTTTCTTTATAATGATGAAAAGCTATTGAGACTGGCTAAATACCCTCCGTTACTAAAATATGGGTTTTTATATATAACTTTTTTCTTGATGGTTGTTTATCACGCAGACGCGACTAATTTTATTTATTATCAATTTTAAAATCAAGGTGGTGGTTTTTATGGAACAAAGTGAAATTAGCTGGAAAAACTTTCTCAACAAAATGAATTTTAATAAAAGGTTTTTCGCCTGCTGGGGACTGTTTTTAATCTTCGAGCTTTTTATGATCAATATTATTCCCAGCGTATTTCCTGAAACATGGTATTTAAGTTCATATTTACCCTGGGAGTCCGTAAAAAAAACTGAAGAGTTTTTAAAAGGTCGAGCCTTTATAGCCTTGATCAAATGTACCTTATCATGAAAGAAACTGTCCCGATTTATCAGCCTGAATATATTGTGTTTGGCATTGGCAGGGATGTTGGAGAAGCGCTTGATTGCCATTATCTGCCATTTTTAAATGCTGAAGTCGAGGAACCCTTACTAAAGCCCAGATTTATTCTGGAAAATGACATTTTAAAATTGAGGGTTCCGCATTACAAAAAGCTCTTGAGCCGGTTGCCAGACTCTATTGATTTATTGGCTTATCTAAAACACAATGATGCCCATTATAACAGGTTCAGAGCATTCCAGATTCATGAGTTTACCCCGATTCTTGGATTTTTTTCAATATTGAAAAAGAAATTCGATTGCTGCTTCTGTTCATTAGGGGGGAAACTTGGCTGGAAAAAAAGTGTGGAAATGAAAAATGTACAATTAGTGAAAGCCTTGTTTTCGTCGATTAATGATTACGCAAAAGTATGGAACGTTAAGGTGATTTTTTTACTTTTCCCGACGAGCGATGAATTTGAAGAACGAGTAAATTTGAACTCGTATCTTTTTCTGGCAGACCTGATTGAATCAAATTCTTTCAACTACCTGAATGTTTTAGACGTCTTAAAAGACAATTCCAAAGAAGATGTGTACTTTGATCAAAAACATGTCACAGACAGAGCAAATGAGAAAATTGCCGGAAAGCTAAAGGAAATAATCCTGGCATGTCATTGACGATTCAAAATAGTTGGGGATCTTAATAACGAGTCAATTTGCTTTTTGCCCTGTTTGTCTATCTGCTTAAAAGTTTGTAATTCGGCGCCTCTTTAGTAATGATCACACTATGCGGGTGATTTTCCTGAATTGTCGCTGATGAAATTTTGATAAATTTAGCTTTTTTCTGCAGATCGGTTATTGTTTTAGTCCCGCAGTACCCCATTGATGATTTTAATCCACCGATCATTTGATAAATCGTATCACTTAATTGTCCCCGATAGGGAACGCGTCCTTCAATGCCTTCCGGGACGAATTTTTTGCTTTCAGTATTCGCCTGAAAATAGCGGTCACTGCTTCCCCGTTTCATGGCAGCGAGAGAACCCATGCCGCGATAAACCTTGTAGCTTCTGCCTTCGAGGAAAACCATTTCGCCAGGGCTCTCTTTGGTGCCGGCGAATAGATTCCCGATCATAACAGAGTCTGCCCCGGCAGCCAGCGCTTTTGCGATGTCCCCGGTTTGTTTAATTCCACCGTCAGCGATCAGAGGGACCTGGTATTTTTTGCACACTGATGAACAATCCATGATGGCAGTGATTTGTGGTACGCCTACACCAGTAACAACACGCGTGGTGCAGATCCCGCTGGGACCGATGCCAACTTTCACAGCATCAGCGCCCGCCTTTATCAAATCTTCAGCAGCAGAAGCAGTCGCGATATTTCCTGCAATGATTTGCAGAGTTTTAAAATTGTCCTTCAAAAACTTAACCGCCTCGATTACGCTTTTGGAATGACCGTGAGCAGTGTCAACGACCAGCACGTCAACACCAGCTTCAATCAAGGCATTTGTCCGACGTTCAAAGTCGCCCGAAACACCCACTGCAGCGCCAACCCTTAATCTGCCATGTTCATCTTTTGCCGCTAAGGGAAAGTTCAGTTTTTTTTGAATGTCTTTTACAGTTATCAAACCACACAATTTATTGTTTTTGTCCACAACCGGTAACTTTTCGATGCGGTTTTTTTGTAAAATCTGTTCCGCTTCTTCCAGGGTAGTTCCGAAGGGAGCGGTTACCAGGTTGGTACTTGTCATCACATCTTTAATTTTTTGGTTTAAATCTGTTTCAAACCGGAGATCTCGATTGGTTAAAATACCCACCAGTTTATCATTCTCAACAATGGGTATCCCTGAAATACGAAAATGATTCATAACTTCAAATGCCGCATTGAGATCGCGGTCAGGTGTCAGGGTTACAGGTTTTAATATCATGCCGCTTTCGGACCGTTTGACCCGGTCAACTTCTTCAGCCTGTTCGTCAATAGAAAGATTTTTGTGAATAATGCCGATTCCGCCTTCCCTGGCAATAGCGATCGCCAGTTCAGACTCGGTGACAGTATCCATCGCTGAACTGACCAGCGGGATATTCAGATCGATTTCCCTGGTCAGTTTGGTTGCCGTTAAAGCCATGTGAGGAAGAATATCTGATTTTGCCGGGACTAATAGTACATCATCAAAGGTAATTGCTTCGCCGATAATTTTATCTGGTAACATGAAAAGTACCTCAAAAATTTATTAAAAGGATTTTTATATTAATGTGATTCTTGCGCAGCTTTGAAATCTATAGTTTATTATTTAGTTTATTTTATGAGTCAACTCTAAAAAGGTAAAAACCAGGTATTTTCCAATCAAATCAAAAACTGTTTATATTGAAGTTATAGCACCATAATTCATGAAAAATATTAAAATAC
>NBLI01000219.1 GCA_002084535.1 Candidatus Zhuqueibacterota bacterium 4572_119 | reverse complement strand
ACATCCAGGAATGGTGGTCTTCGTGTGATACACCGCATTTGTTTCAACTTCTGTTAAATATAAATCTTTCATTTCTGCACCGGCAAATTCCAGATTTGTTGGCTTTTTTCCTGGCGCTTTCAATTCCTTGATTATTTCAGCATCCGGTGAAATTACGAATACAGTACCAGTTCCAAAATGAGCGACATAGAGATTGCCTTTAATATCAAAAGCAATTCCATCCGGATCGCCTCCTGCTAACTTGACAAAGATTTCCTTATTTGCCAGCATACCCGGTGCTTTAACATCAAACCTGGCAATGTGATTTTTTGCTGATTCGCAGACATAGAGTTTGTTGTCTCGCGGTGAAAAAGCTATTCCATTGGGAAAGGCAAGGCTATCCGCCGCCAGAGAGACGTCCTGGGTTGTCATGTCTATAAAAAATACGCGCCCATCAAGTTTATCATTGCCATAGCTTTTGGGATCTGTGAAATAGATATTTTCCTGCCTGTCAAAAACAATATCATTGGGACGGTTGAATGAATTACCATCATAAGTTTCAACAAAAGGGGAAACTGTTAAGTCAGAGCCGATTTTTAGTATGGAACCCAATTTATAATCACAGGCAAACAAATTCCCATTGCTATCAAAAATTAATCCATTGGTTTGCGAAAAAGTATTGTCCCCTGCGGTTAGCAAAGTATCAACAATACCATCTCTGATTCTGGTCAGCCATCCTCCATAGCAATTGGAAACAACAATTGTATTTTTTCCATCCCAGGCGGGACCCTCTGGAAAGTTCATGTTTGAAGCAACCAATCCCCAGTCTGTGAATTCCATTTTATTGGTGGTGCAGGTTGTGATCGTAAAAGCCATTATCACCAATATAAATTTATAAATAAAGTTATTCGGTTTCATTAGTTCGTTCCTTAAAAGAGTTTGTTAATGCAATGAATATCCTTTTGCCATTTCAGAATATTTTTTTAATTGTTCACGTTTCCAGCTTTTTTTACGTCCTAATTCTTTTGCCATTAAGTCGATAACTTTGGGCGCCATTTCCAGGGACACTTTAGCGTCTAATAAAAGAGCTCTCGTTCGCCTGGAGAGAAAATCATCGGCAGTACGCGCCATTTCGTTTCTTACTGCCCAGATAACCTCACCTGTTAGGTATTTCATTTTCGGGTGAAGCTGTTCTTTGTATTTGGGATTTTCATGCAGAAGATTTTGCAGCTTTGGCGCGTCTGATCCGTAAATGCTAAGATCTCCAAATTGGTGCGCGTGTTGATGATAGCCATGAATGGGAAGTTTTTCCGATACCGAAGGAGTTTCGTCAAGACAGCCAAGTATGGCTGCCTGATTAATGGTATCTTCCGCCATATTGCGATAAGTTGTCCATTTTCCTCCGGCTATTGTGATAAGTCCGGAGTGCGAAATATGGACTGTATGATCCCGGGAAATGTCCGCCGTGTTTTCTTCACCACCTAAATTTACCAAAGGACGTAATCCGGCGAATATACTAAGTACATCCTCCTTTGTTGGATCTTTTGTTAAATACCTGGCTGCATGTTCCAGTAAAAAATCTATTTCTTCCTTAAAAGGACGAGGTTCAACAGTTACTTCTTCAACAGGGGTATCCGTTGTTCCAACAATAATTCTATCATGCCAGGGGATAGCAAATAAAACCCGACCATCATCAGTATGCGGTACCATTATAGCGCTGTTTCCGGGAAGGAATTCTTTGTTCAAGACAATGTGCACTCCCTGACTGGGACGAATGATGGGAGTGGATTTTGGATCATCCAAATGCCTGACCGCGTCCGCGAAAACTCCAGTGGCATTAATAATTACTTTTGACGAGATATCATAGCTTTTATTTGTTTCCATATCAGTTATTTTTACACCAGCAGTAAATCCATCACTTTTTTTTATCAATCCGGTTACCTCGATGTAATTTAAAACCGCGGCTCCCTGCTCTGCTGCTGTCTCCGCCATATTAATGATCAAGCGGGCGTCATCAAATTGCCCGTCATAATAGATGACTCCACCGCGCAAGCCATCAGTTTCGACAGTTGGAATATGCTTAATTGTTTCTTCTTTTGAAAGAAGTTTTGACTTACCGAATCCATGTTTCCCGGCTAAAATATCATACAACTTGAGACCGATTCCATAAAATGGTGATTCCCACCAATCATAAACCGGAACAATGAAAGGCAGATTATGAACAAGATGCGGCGCGTTTTGAAGGAGCAATCCACGTTCTTTGAGCGCTTCCAGAACCAACGATACATTTCCATGCTGCAAATAGCGGACTCCGCCGTGTATCAGCTTTGTGCTTCTGCTGGACGTGCCTTGTCCAAAATCGCCCATTTCAAATAACGCGACTTTATAGCCTCTGGAGGCAGCTTCGATGGCAGCACCGATTCCTGTAGCGCCTCCGCCAATGATGACAATGTCCCATATAGTTGATTTATCAGTTATCCTGCTGAGCATATTATCTCTGTTCATGATTATTCCTTTATTTGATTTTTTTAATTTTTACTCAAATTCTGTTCTGCTTTTATTTGAAATTAATACGTTAATAGTAAAGTTCATGGCAAATTTGGCAAAATATTATATTCTAAATAATTGATTATTGAGGTATAGGTACAGGTAGAGGCAAAGAAAAAATAAAAACTGTTCTCTATTGAATTCTGTGATAATTGCTGGGTCAATTTTGTTTTCTGTTTTTGGGTACCTTTACCTCAACCATTACCTTTTTGATTTAAAAGTAATACTATTTATTTAAGTTTTATCGATTAATAAATGTCTATTCTGGTTTATCCAGGTTAGGTAATTATCTAAAAAACATGCCAGACGCTTCCTGCAAAGGTCATCATTATTCAATTAATTCAAAATAAGTGACAAATTCTCATTGATTGATTGTTATTGTTTAAAAAGTGCCTGGCATGTACTTCTATTTCAGATAAGGGAATTTTTCTTCCAAATTATTTTACTGAAAATGATATTTTCCGTTTTTAACTAAAACATCCGGTACCAAATGATATTTTTCAAAATAATCAAAACCAGGTTTCAGGTTTTTCCAAAATTCGTACCATTTAAAAAAACGATGGTTTTTAACATTTAAATCTGTCATTGTAAATGGAAAGATATGAACCTGAAAAAATGGCTGCCCATTTCTGAATGCCGCGTCCGCTAACGTATAAATTTCTTCAATTTTAGAATCTGTCATGGCGTAGCATCCGATAGAAACGCATGAGCCATGAATCATAATCGCGCTGCCTGTTCTTTTATGAAATCTATCAAACTCATTAGGATAACCAATATTGAATGATAGGTGAAATCGGGAATTTGGATTTAATTGTTTGGGTTTGACAAAATAAAAACCCTCAGGGCTTTGTAGGTCGCCCTGTTTTAATTTAGGTCCCATGTTACCTGAATAATAACAAATATCATAAGTTTTAAAAAGTTTGAATGTGCTGTCGCCTTTTATCCAGAGTTCAAGCTTTTTCGATGATTTAAAAGCACGAATAAAAGGAATAAAATTGGTTTGGTTTTCATGATCTTTGCTTATTAATGATTCAAAGATTGTTTTATTTACCACTCAATTACTGAATCATTCATTAAATCATAAAGTTGACAATTCAAGTCATCAGGAATATTATTTATCCAGTGAAACAGTCTATCCGCAGCGATTTCCGGTGGAGTATCCGCGTCCGCGGCGGCAATGGAGGTCAATAGCTTCCCCGGATGAACAGCGTAAACACTTATGTTAATATCCTTTAGTTCCTGATGTAAAATAGCAGTCAGCATATTTTGTGCCGCTTTTGCAATGTTGTAAGAATAAATTGCATTCCCTTTACCATTTGCCGTTCTCTGAATTGATCCCCATCGGGAAGTGATGTTGATTACTTTTGGATTAGGAGCATTTCGCAGAAATGGCAAAACTGTTTTTATGCAAACAAAAACACCTTTACAATGAACATCAAACAGTTCCTGCAAATCATCAACCGTTGTATTTATTAAACCGCGATTTTTTTTAATGTTTCCGGCGTTATTTATCAAAACATCCAAAGACCGGGAGTGAGTTTTTAAAACAGTGGTAATTCGATTTTTAATATTCTCCGATGTGATATCTCCAATAATTGGAAAACACTGATTTTTATATGATGAAATAATTTCGGAAATTAAATTCTTTTCCCTGACCAATGGGAAAACTTTCCACTTATTATGCAAGTATATTTTTAAAAGCTCTTTGCCCAGACCTTTGCTAGCTCCGGTTATTAATACTGTAGGCATAATGATTCAAGTTAGGTAAGTAATTTTTATTATAAGAGGGGTGTGACATTTAGTTATTGAGACTCAAAGTGTTATCAGGATCAATTCCCTCATTTCTTAATAAATTATCCAGACCGTCTATCAAAAAATCAAGTTTAGTTAACAGTGTTTCATCCGCAAAACCGGTTGATTGGAGAATGCGTACTACCTGGTTTTTGAACCCATTGGGAATTTTTGAGCAATTTTCCAACGCCAATTTTAAAACCTTTTTCTCGCCAGGATTTGTCAGATGATTAATCGCGAATAAAACATCAAAATAACTTGCCAGCAGTGCTGCAACCCGGTGGTTGATACTGATCAAATCGTTTCGATCGATAGCTTTTTTAATTTGAAAATAATACGCCGGGATTACATTTCTCAAAATTGGATGATTTTTGGCAATGATGGCTTTTTTCAAATTTTCAGGAAAAGGCATTTCACATTTCTCTTTAAGAAAGCCAAGCCAATTGTCGCGGTCAAAGAGAATTTTTGTGTTTAAAACTGTGTGCCAAAAGGATGTGGAGTAGCCAACGCTGGCTAAATGATTCACAACCACCCGCTCTATCATATTTTCAATCCATGGTTTATCCCAGTAGATGACATCAACCTCAATACCGGTTTCCGCGTCAAACCATTGATCCCCTGTATCCCAAAATTGCAAATTTATTTCCTTTCGGGAATAGCCCAAATTTTTTATGATTTTGTGGCGCGTCTCGATGGGGATTGTTTCATTGGTGTAAATGTAAAGATCAATATCAGAGAATCGGTCTGTTGAATCTGTGCTAAGGGAACCTCCAAGCCCGATGGCTTCAACCATTTGCAGGTTTTTAAATTTGCCAGTAATCTTTTTGGCTAATTCAAAATGTTTTGAATTCACTTGATTAACCATTATAAGTTTTTACCCTAACATAGACAAAGCAGAACAGATGTTTGCGAATCGGAAATGCTTTTGAAAAGGGAGCAGTGCCTAAAAGTTGATAAAACCGTTGAAACGATTAAAATATTTTATTTGCTATTATAAACACTATGATGCTCGAAATGACCTATTTGGTGAATTTTAGTAATTTTCGGACAGCCTGTGAATCATAAAAAAACTTGACTTAACACCACAATTTATTGTGGTGTTAACTTATTAATTAAAAACACTTAACCGCTTCAGCAGTTTTGTAAAAATGATGTTACAATCACTAAAATACCAACTTTTCAGAATTGTACCCTTTTAAAAATAGTTTAATTTAAAAATCACAAAATGATAAAGGTTGAGATAAAGGTAAAGAAAAATGGAAAATGTGATACTCGATTAATCCAGTATTTATTTCAAAATTCAATTCAGAAGAGTATTATTTTTTTCTCCGCCTATACCTTTATCTCACCGATTTATATTTTCGAATATAATGTCTTGCCAAATTTGACAAGAATTTGACTGTTTAAACACTAAGGCAATTCATCCACAGAAATTTCCAGGTTTGTTTTGAAAGTTTGCGCTATAATATCCATCTGCCTCAAATAGTGCATTTTAGATTTTTTCAGATCAGGAGCGAACATGTGCATGTCGATAAAGTAAATACGTTCTGTCTGTTCATCAAAAAAGCAATACATACGAAAAGGTCCGCCGCCAACTTTTTTATTATTCTCCCAGAGCCCTCTCAAATACAAGGC
Source organism: Candidatus Zhuqueibacterota bacterium 4572_119 (assembly GCA_002084535.1). Classification (GTDB taxonomy): domain Bacteria; phylum Zhuqueibacterota; class Zhuqueibacteria; order Thermofontimicrobiales; family Thermofontimicrobiaceae; genus NBLI01. The sequence continues at coordinate 693 of NBLI01000219.1, read as the reverse complement.
TCGGCGGTTTTGAAAGTTGACTTCAGTAGTGGTGACTGGTTCGAATTTATCTGCCACAACTTCACCTTCATAAAATGAATCAGCAAATTCATTTCGTTTTGAGATGCAGTAATCTTTGGAAATGATGTTAGGGTCTGAGGCTTCTTCCCAAAATACTGCAATCCAGCGGAGGGGAACTTTGCGATGGAACAATACAAACCTGTCCCGCGCGGACTGAATTTCTAACCTGTAATCAGCGGGAACTTCGAGCATCCATCCATAATTTTGCAGCAGATGCTTCTCAATATTATAGTTGTCTTTTGTGGAGTAAAGTATGTTTTTATGAAATTCCTGCCAGTGATTTTCAAATTGAAAAAAGATGTTATCTTTATTTGCTTGCATTAATTCTAACAAAGTAGCTATATCTGGCGCGACAAGGAACATGACCTTTTGATCCTGCGCCCAAACTTCTGTCTTTGTGAAAATGAATTCACCCTCATTGACTTTTGAAAGGGCTGCTTCGGACAGGTTGGAATTGATCATTTTGGAAAGATCGTCTGTGGCATCCAGTGTTGAGAGAAACAACAGGTTTTTATACCGCTGATAATTTTTTGCTTCTTGCGGGATAATTGTGAATAGTTTCTCTTCTTGGGGAGTTCGTTCAATTCTTTCAAAAATCTCTCGAATGAGCGGCTCAGCCTGATTCCATAACTC
>NBLI01000018.1 GCA_002084535.1 Candidatus Zhuqueibacterota bacterium 4572_119 | reverse complement strand
TCATTATTCCTCCATTACTAACCTTATTATATATACCTTTTATTTTTATAATGATGGTGTATTCAACTTATGAGCAAATATCAGTAAGGTTTAGTTCTTTTATTAAAAATAATTTTCTTAAATATTTGGCTATGATTTATGCATTAGTTGTTTTCAATATCCGTTTGGTTTTATTAGAAAGATGGTCGAGTCATGTATTGCGTACAAACATCCAGACGCATAGAGATTTAGTCGATTCTTTAACCCAACTTCACCACAAAATCATAGAAAAAGTATAAAAACAGGGCAAAATCGGATTTAAGTTCAATATTTAGATAACATTTTTCAATGTAGTGACCTATAAATTATTAACTTGACAAGCATAGAAGATACTCGTATCTTATGATATGTTTATTCGCACAGCTTTCAAGAAAAACAAGTCAAGCTCAAAACTATACAAATATCAACAACTGGTTGAATCAATTCGCACCGAAAAAGGCGTTCGTCAAAAATTACTTTTGTCTCTTGGACGATTACCTCTTGCAAAAGAAAAATGGCCGCGACTGGTCAATCGCATCAAGACAATTATCCAAGGTCAGGAATTACTTTTTCAGGAGACACCAGAAATTGAAGCGCTCGCCAGCAAATTCGCAAAGCAGCTCATCGAAAAGCATGCCATAGATATTGGAAGCGATTTTTTTCAAACAGTTGATATTGGGTCACTGCAAAATTTTCGGGTACGGCGCATTGGCAGTGAATATCTTGGTGTATCCTTTTTCAATAAACTCCGGCTATTTGAATGCCTCAAAGATTGCGGCTTCAGCAAACGTCAGATGGAGATTGCCATGCTTTTGATTATCGGACGTCTGGTGCATCCGGGAAGCGAACGCCATCTGTTTCGTTGGGCGCAACATATCTCCGGACTCGACGAACTGATCAAGACCGATTTTAATCGTTTGTCTTTGAACAGTTTATACAAAGTTACAGATTTGCTTTACGAACACAAAACAGAAATTGAAGCCCATCTGCGCGCCAGAGAAAATGATCTGTTTTCCCTTAATGAGACGATCATTCTTTACGATCTGACCAACACCTATTTTGAAGGTCGTGCTGTTTCAAATTCCAAAGCCAAGTTCGGACGCTCAAAAGAGAAGAGAAGCGATTGTAAGTTGTTAGCTCTGGGACTGGTCGTCGACGGCAAAGGATTCCCCAAAACCAGTCAGGTATTTACAGGCAATCAGAACGAGCCTGAAACGCTGCTGGATATGGTGAAAGTCTTGCATCAACAGGATCCAACAGCTAACAAAAAGCCGACTGTTGTTATAGATGCCGGTATCGCCACAGAAGATAATCTCAAAGAACTGAAGAAAAATAATTATCATTATATTGCAGTATCACGAAAGAAATTTGATGTGCCTGATGTTGAAAATTGCATCGTGATCAAAAAAACCAAACAGAACAAAGTCGAAGCCAAACGCATTTTAAACAACGATGAAGTTTTGTTGTATTGCAAAAGCAAACTCAAAAAACAAAAAGAACAATCCATGCAAAATCGGTTTGAGCAAAATTTTCAGGAGCAGTTGAACTATCTTGCAAAATCCATTCATAAAAAAGGATGCACCAAACGTTATGACAAAGTGCTTGAGCGGGTCGGCAGATTGAAAGAAAAATACAAACAGATTTCTCGGTTTTATCAGATTCATGTAGAAGAAAAAAACGGTTTGGCATGCCGCATTACCTGGGAATATTTGAAAGAACAAGCTGACAAACGTTTTTCAGGCGCGTATTTTCTGCGATCTGATCGCTTTGACTTGTTAGAAAAAGACTTCTGGTCGATCTATATTATGTTAACACAGTTAGAAGATGCGTTCCGAACGCTGAAAACAGACTTGTTATTGCGTCCTGTTTTTCATCAGAAAGAAAATCGAAGTGACGCCCACATCTTCATCACGCTGCTTGCTTATCATTTGCTGCACAGCATTCGCAGCAGCTTGAAGCAGCAAGGCATTAATTTAAGTTGGCGTCAAATCCGCGACCGCATGTCGACTCATTGCCGATTGACCAATCGATTCAACACCAGAGATGGACACACTCTTTTTATCCGTAAGTGCTCCGAACCTGAAGAATTTCATAAAACGATTTACAAAGCGTTGAGCCTGAATCACAGACCATGCAAAACAAATAAATATAAAATCAAAATTTGTAGTGACCCATAAATGTTTTTAAAGAACTAATAAAGTCGTAACTCTAATATATTCAATTGTGCTAAATTATGTCTTTTTAAAATTGTGGTGAAGTTGGGATAAGGCTGGTTTTATCTTCCCTGCATCACTACCGGTACCAATATTGAAAACAAATGTTATGAACTTTTGGAAACAAGGCTCGTAATAAAAAAAAGTAGCTAAATGTAAGCTTTCATAAAAAGATAAAAAGTTCGTTATGATAGAAAGCAGCAACTAAATTGCTGCCTGAAGTAACACAGTTACTTCACTCCAAAACTAATTCAAAACACTCTAAAACCAATCCACTTAAAAGGAGATCAAAAATGCCAACAAAAAACAAAGGAGTTCTAATCGGTCTAATGATGATTTTTTTCAACACACTTCTGTTCTCCGCCTCAGTTTCCACAAAAGATAATATTAAAGGAAAGTGGGAAGGTGAATTGTCGCGGTCGAAAATTCGCGTGGAGATGAGAGTCCGTTCCTGGCATTTTACAGACCGCTGGCAGGCAAGTTTCTCCATTCCCCGCGACGAAATCAGTAAGTTTGACGACTCCCGCCGTTCTCGCGTCTCGTTTAATTGGAAGCGGGATACCGGGACTTTTTTGTTCAAGGGAAGAAGAAGAGGTGATGATGCCTATGGTGATTTTGAGTTTGTCCCTAATAAAAAATTCCAACGTGAGATGGATAGGCTGGGTTTTGATAATATCTCTGAGAAAAATCTCTTTTCTATGGCGATTCATAATGTGGGGTTGGATTATATCAAAGCTTTTACTAAACTGGATTATAAAAGGCTAACAGTTGATAAGTTCATCGAACTCAAAATTCATGGTGTTTCAGTGGATTACGCGAAAAAACTGAAGGCGCTAAATTTAATGGGTTTCAATTTGAACCGGCTCGTTGAAATGAAAATTCACGGCATTAAGCCGGACTGGGCGGCAGAGATATGTGAATTGCCATTAGATGACCTGACCGCGAAGAAGCTCATCGAAATGAAAATACACGGTGTCAGTTCCGCGTTCGCGCGGGAGATGAAAGCAGCGCAATGGGAGAATTTGCGTGCAGCCGATCTCATCGAGCTTAAAATCCATGGTGTAAGAGCGGATTATGTCAGAGAGTTGGGCGCGTTAAACTGGGACAGGTTAACGATTGACAAGCTGCTGGAAATGAAAATTCATGGAGTGAGCAGCGATTTCGTCAAAGAAGTCAAGTCATCTGGTTGGGAGAATATTACGCCGGATGCTATCATCGAATTAAAGATTCACGGTGTAAGCTCGGATTTTATCAAAGAAATGAAGTCGTTGAACTGGGAGAATCTGGAATTGGACAAACTTTATGAATTAAAAATTCACGGTATCAGCTCTGAATACGCCAGAGAAATTAAAGCGCTTAATTGGGAAAAATTTACGATTGACCACCTTATCAAAATGAAAATTCACGGCATAAAACCAAATTACGCGCGGGAGATGAAGGAATTAGGTATAAAAGACTTGACCGTTAGCAAGCTGGTGGATATGAAAATCCACGGTGTGTCTCCAAAGTTCGCCAAAGAAGTTATGGATTCCGGGATAAAGAATTTGACGGTGGATAAGATCATCGAGTTTAAAATTCATGGGATTAAGTTTGAATAGTGGTTATTTTCAAAAAGTTGCGCCGCTGAACACAGGCGAAATTCAGAAATCAACTGATTTTAATTTTGACAGGATAGCAGGATAACAATGATTTTCAGGATATTAATATGCACATTTATTTCTGTTTTGTGCATCTTTTATAGTAATCCAGCTAATCTATAATATCCTGTAATCCTGTCAGTTAATTTTTTCTAAATAGTGTACGACATCTCCCCTGCCAAAATCACTTTTCGTTCGCCCAGAGTATCAACCCTGTTTCATGGGGATGGATCAGGTTTTCATTATTGGGCAAAACTCTCACAGTATAACCGTACAAACCGCTCAAATTACAGCGCAGTGAACCAGCGAATTTGTAAATATTATTTCCCTTTTCCTCGACCATATCCATTTTTTCAGCAGCGCCATTCTCGATTGTGGCATTTTCAGAATCTAAAAAGCCGTGATATATTTCAACTTTCACATCATTGGGACTCAAACCATCAAGATAAACTTCAGCGGAAATGTTCAGTTCATTGCCCACCTGGTATTCTTTGGCGTCATTATGCTCTACTTTTCTGAATTTAATTTTTGACCAGTTATTATTTAGTTTATCCTTCCAGGTTGCCAGCTCCTTGGCTTTAGTCTGATTTTCTCCGAAAAGTATTTCATAATTTTTAAAAGCCGGGACATAAAACCAGTCGGTGTAATTCCTGATCATACGGTTCGTATTAAAAGCAGGGCATATTTCAGCCATGGTGTTTTTCATCATTTCCACCCATTCGCGGGGAATGTTATTTTTCCCCTGCTTGTAAAAAAGTGGGACAACTTCGTTTTCCAGTAAATTGTACAGCGCTTGTGATTCAACTTTGTCCTGATACTCCAGATCGTCATAGGTCTCTCCTTTACCGATAGCCCAGCCAACATTGCGGTTATAAGCTTCATCCCACCAGCCGTCCAGAATGCTGCAATTAATCACGCCATTCATGGCTGCTTTCATGCCGCTTGTACCACTAGCTTCCAGCGGACGTCTCGGCGTATTCAGCCAGACATCACTGCCCTGAACGAGATAGCGCGCGACTTCAATATCGTAGTTCTCCAGGAAAACGATATGCTGCCGCAATTCTTCATTTTGAGAAAGATGAATAATTTTTTTAATGAGCTGCTTGCCCGGTTCATCTTTGGGATGGGCTTTACCAGCATAGATAATCTGCACAGGGAATTCTTTATTGGTCAATATTTTTGACAATCTGTCCGGGTCATGAAAAAGTAAAGCCGCGCGTTTGTAAGTGGCAAATCTACGCGCGAAACAAATTGTCAGAGCTTCGGGATCGAGAATGTCATCTACATGATCAATTTCTGATGAAAGAGCGCCCCGATGTTTCAATTGAGATTTCAACCGTTTTCTCGCGAAAGCGACAAGTCGCTCCCTTCTTCTTTCGTGAGTTCGCCAAAGTTCTTCAACTGGAATTTTTTCGATTCTCTTCCAAATGGACAAATCAGCGGGTTTCTTTTTCCAGTTCGGTCCCACATAACGGTCAAACAGCCCGGAAAGCTCACCGGAAATATACGACATCAGATGCACGCCATTGGTAATTGAACGAATGGGATTTTCATTAACCGGAATACCAGGCCATAAATGTTCCCACATTTTGCTGGAAACTTTGCCGTGCAATTTACTGACACCATTGATATGACTGGCAAAATTGATGGCAAGAACAGCCATGGAAAACTTGTCTTCCGCTGCTTTAGGATCAATTCCACCCAGACTGTAAAACTCTGTTTTATTTATTCCAAGCTTTGCCAGGTAATTTGTGAAATATTTATCAATTAATTCTTTAGAAAATTTATCAATACCAGCCGGCACAGGAGTATGGGTTGTAAAAACATTGCCCGCTCTGGTCAGCTCCAGCGCCTGCGTAAATGTTAAATTGTGCGCTTCCATCGCCAATCTTATTCTTTCCAGTGCCAAAAAAGCTGAATGTCCTTCATTCATGTGATATACATTTGGGGTGATTTGCAGTTTTTGAAGTGCTCTGACGCCTCCAATTCCCAACACAATTTCTTGTTGAATACGCGTTTCTTTATCGCCACCGTAAAGCTCACCGGTGATCAACCTGTCCTCCGCGTTGTTTTTGGCGATATTTGTGTCAAGCAAAATCATTTCAATACGCCCGACTTTTAATTTCCATATTTGCGCGTATAATTTCCTCGAAGGGAAATCAATTTCAACAAGCAGTGGATTATTATTTTCATCCTGTTGAAGTTTGACCGGCATGTTATAAAAGTCATTTTTCGGGTAATTTTCTCCCTGCCAGCCGTCCGCGTTCAGATATTGATGAAAATAGCCCTGTTGATAAAGAAGACCAACACCAACCAAAGGAAGCCCAAGGTCACTTGCGGACTTAAAATGGTCTCCCGCCAAAAGCCCTAAACCACCGGAATAAATCGGTACGCATTCAGTCAATCCAAATTCAGCTGAAAAATAGGCAAATTGAATTTGTTCAGATATGCCAAATTCCTTGCTATACCAGGTTTGCTCATTGAGATAACTGTCGAGATTTTCCTTCACTCTATCAAGCTGGGCTAAATAACCTTCATCAGCCGCCAAAGTTTCCAGCCGGGATTGGCTGATTTGACCCAGCATTTTAATTGGATTTTGATTTGTTTCCTGCCATAGATCGCGATCTAAACGACGAAAAAGATCAATCGCGTCATGATTCCACGCCCACCACAGGTTATTAGCCAGCGTTTTGAGAAATTCCATCTTTTCAGGCAAAGAAGGGATAATGGTTATTGTTTCCAGGGGTTTCATACTTTCTGTCTCCACATAAATGATAAAAATAAATACCGCCCTACCCTATTATAAAAATCATTAGCGTTTTTAAATAAGTAAGTCCAAATTTGATTAACCTTATTTTAATTAATAAGGCTTATTGAAAGTTCCCTAATGTAATTAAATTTTTGTTAAAATGAAATTAAAATTTAGCACAATTTGAATTAGTAATAAATCATTACCTTTAGCACAGGCAGACTCCAAGCCATAAAGAAACAGTTAGATAAATGCCAAATATTACATTAATTTCGATTTAATATTTGAGTCAACTCTAAAAAGGTAAAAATCAGGTATTTTCCAATCAATACAAAAACTGTTTATATTGAAATTACAGCACCATAATTTATGATAAATCTTAAAATACCTGGTTTTTAGAATAGACTCATATTTAATTTACGAACAATACTCTTTCTCTATGTTTGTTTTAAATTGTGGCATTGTGTCGAGGCGAAAGATTATTGCAGTGAATTTATTTTGCATATAGAGATGATTTAATACAGAAGGAGTGGATTTTTTCCAATAAAAAATCCACTCATTTTGGAGAGACTTTAATTTTCTCGGTTAAAGTATTTGGTTGAATTTTTACAAAACAGGTTAAAGTGTTATTTTTTCAAACCGTACTATTGACTCAAATTTTCTGTATTCGCGCCTTCCATCGTCGTGTTTTCCATTTTCGCGGCTTTTAGAAAAGCACCGGACAGATTAGATTTATCCAAATTCGCGTCGCGCAGATCTGACCTTTCCAAATGAGCGCAGCTTAAATTTGCTCCGACAAAGCTGGAATTTCTAAAATTGGAGCGCTTCATTCTGCCGGTTTCCAGGTTGGCGTTTTCAAAATTCGTGTTTTCTGCCTGAACACCAAATAATTTAGCATGAAATAGACTGGCATTTTTAAAATTGGCTTTTTCAAGATTTGTATCCTGCAAATTTCCTTCCGACACATTAGCATTTTCAAAATTTGTACCTGCTAAATTCGCGCCAAACATAAAGGCATTGGACAACCTGGCATCTTTAAAATTTGCCCCCTCAAGGTTGGCATTTTGCAGATGAGCCTCGCTCAAATCCGCTCCTGAAAAATCCGCGCCTTTTAGATTTTCATAGGAAAGATCAATTCCTGATAAATCCAATCCTTTAAAGGATTCCCCATTTTCATATTTTTTAATAATTTCTTCCCGGGTCAACTGAGTCATGAATAGAACTCCTTAATTTATTTGATAGCTCTCTATCGCTTCTTCAATGGAATTAAACGATAAAAATACAGATTCCATTTTTGTGATTTCCAACGGTCGTTTTACCCGTTCCGTCATGTTGACAAGCCGCAAATCTCCCCCGCTGCTTCGAACGGTGGTTAGTCCGCTAATCAACATTCCCAATCCGGAACTATTCATCCAGGTTGTATTCTTCAAATCTAAAATGATATTGACTTTATCTTCTTCAATCGCGTCATAAATTATCTGCCGAAAATCTTCTGAATCCGATCCTCCCATAATTTCGCCGCTAACTTCAATCAATAAAACTTCACCCATCTCTTTCTTTGTTAATTCCATTTTATTAACCTCCAGTTATTATTCATATCTTAGTGCAACAATTGGATCCAACTTTGCCGCTTTTGCCGCGGGATAAATACCAAAAAACAAACCCACTATTGAACAAAAACCAATCCCAAGCAGAACCGCCCAAATTGGTATCGCTGTTGGCAGCGGAGTCGCAGCGCCGATTCCAACACCAATTAAAACTCCAAAAATTATACCAATCGCGCCGCCGATGTTTCCAAGGATGACCGCTTCAATGACAAATTGCCAAAGTATATCCAGTCGTTTCGCTCCCATCGACTTTCTAATCCCAATTTCTCTGGTTCTTTCTGTTACAGAAACCAGCATAATATTCATGATGCCAATTCCTCCAACCAAAAGCGAAATCAACGCGATTCCAATCGCCGCGAGTTTGACTGAGCGTGACATGTCATTAAATGTATCAATCAGCGATTCACTGGTAAAAATTTCAAAATCATTAGGTTTTCCCGGAGGGACTTTCCGCACTGCTCTCAAAATACCTGTAACCTGTTCAATGGCTTCATTCATTTGTTTTGGATTTTTTACCTGAACAGTAACATGCAAACTCCTCCGGTCGCCAAATATTTTATGAAAGGTTGTAATGGGCATTAGCACACGGTTATCTTTGCTTTCACCAAAACTATTGCCCTGTTTTTCAGTTGTACCGATTACTTTGAATTTATGAGCGGCTACACGAACATTTTTACCGATGGGATTGGTATGGGGAAATAATACTTCCACAATATCCAGCCCGAGTATAACAACACGGCGACTGTACTCAACGTCTGTTTCGCTTAAAAAACGTCCTTCATCAACAAAGTAATTATTTGATGTTTGAAATTCTGTGGTTCCACCAACGATAACCACGTCAGGATTTGTTTTCTTATCTTTATAGCGAATCGCGTCGCCCCAATGCCATGTTTCCGGTCCAACAGATTTTACCAGCGTGGCATGTTCTTTTATTGCCATGGCGTGTTCCAGGGTTATCTTTTTGCGGTTACGGTATTTTTCATCAAGACGACCTGTCTGTATAGGTGGATTTTTTTGTACCTGAAAAGTGTTGGAGCCTAAAACTGATAGTTCCCCAACCATATAATTTTGCAATCCCTGTACAATCGACATCATGCCAATAATCGTTGTAACACCTATCACAATTCCCAGAGTTGTAAGTACAGACCGCATTTTATTCGCCCGCAGGGCATCCAAAGATACTGCTAAACTTTCTTTTATGTTCATAGTTTATTTACGTTTGGTTTTAATTAAGTATTATTATTATTATCATCATATAATTGTCATTCCTGCGAATGTAAGCTGTTGCAGAATGACTTCGAATTTGTTCTTGTCAAATTATTCATAATGCAAAGCGTCAATTGGATTGAGCTTTGCCGCTTTATAAGCCGGATAAATTCCAAAAAATAATCCGACAATGGCGATGAACACTATCCCGATAAAAATAATGGGCCACGACACTGACGCTGAAAGGAATGAGGCTGAAGAAATTAGTTTGGCTATGAGCAGCCCGAAAACAATGCCAAGTAATCCTCCCAACGAACTGATGACGATTGACTCGATCAGAAACTGCCATAAAATATTCTTATTTTTCGCTCCGATAGCTTTGCGGATCCCGATCTCCCGCGTCCTTTCCGTGATTGATACTAACAGAATATTCATTACGCCTATGCCACCAACGAGCAAGGCAATGGAGCCAACACCAAAAGCAACAGCGTAAAGCGCGGTCGTTAATCTTTTGTACATATCCGCGATCATGTCCTGCTGATTAATGGCAAAATCATTATCCTCACCCGGCGCCACTTTTCTTACCCTTCTTAAAATACCGACGAGTTCGTCCTTTGCCTCTTCAATCCTTTCCTGATCTTTTACCTTGACTTCAATCGTCATCCATCTTCGCGATCCGTACAATTTTTGGAAAACACCAAAGGGAATGATAACTTCACTATCCAGGTTATTTCCGAACAAGCTGCCTCTTTTTTCCAGCACACCGACTACACGAAATTTGAAAGAGCCAAGCTTAATACGCCTGCCCAGTGGGCTTACTTTTTTGAATAGTTTATCAGCGACCTCCCACCCAATCACGCAAACCGCTCTCCTGTGCTCCACATCCTGTTCGGACAAGGGTCTGCCATATTCAGGGACAACATTTCCTGTAACCATGTAATATTCAGTAGATCCGGTAATGGAAACATTTTTCAGTTGTTCACTCTTATATTTCACAGTTCTACGCGCGCCTACCACAGGAGCGACAGCCTTTACCAGGGTTGCCTGCTTCTGAATCGCGTCAACCTCTTTCATGGTTATGTTTTTCCGGTTACGGGCTTCCAGCCAATCATCGCGGGAAAACCAGGCGAATTTCTGAATATATAAATTATCCGATCCCAGCGCCGATATTGAAGTATAAAATGAATCATTTAAGCCGCGGATGATGGAAAGAATTCCTATTACAGTGGTAATGCCAATAATGATGCCCAGTGTTGTAAGGAACGATCTCAGCTTATTCGTTCTTAGTGCCTGAAGGGCTATTTTTAAGCTCTCCCAAATATCGATAAAAAACTTATTCATAGAATCACACAGTTTTTGTTATTTTAATAAAATCAATCAGTGGCTTCATCTCTTTCAATTCTACCGTCTCTTAATCTGACAATGCGGTTTGTATGCTCGGCAATATACTCTTCGTGAGTAACCAGAATAATTGTATTGCCCTGATCATGCAGCTCTTCAAAAATCTCCATAATCTCTTCACCGGTTTTTGTGTCCAGATTTCCGGTGGGCTCGTCTGCTAAAATTATTTTTGGATTATTAACCAGAGATCTGGCAATCGCCACGCGCTGCCGCTGCCCTCCGGAAAGTTCACTGGGACGATGATCCATCCTGTCAGACAAACCGACTTTTTCCAAAGCCTCCTTTGCCAGGCTTTTTCTTTTGGTAGAAGGTGTGCCATTGTAAATCATCGGCAACTCAACATTATGAAGCGCGGTCGCCCGTGGCAATAAATTGAAAGTCTGGAATACAAAGCCAATTTCCCTGTTGCGAATTTCCGCTAACTGGTCGTCGTTCATCTCGCTGACAAGTTCATTGACAAACCGGTATGATCCTGAGCTCGGTGTATCCAAACATCCGAGCACATTCATCAATGTGGATTTGCCCGACCCCGAAGGTCCCATGATTGCCAAATATTCATTATCTTCCACTTTCATGGATACACCTCGCAGCGCGTGAACTTCCTGTGTACCAACTTCATATACTTTGCTAATGTCATCAATTTCAATTATCATTTTTATTCCCTCAGAATAAGGTATTAATTCCCTATTTAAAATTATTCTAATTGTCTTCAGAATCTTTTTCAGACAATTTGGAAACCTTAACCCGGTTGACTGTTACGGCCTGAATTGGAATATGTAAAATTCCTTTTCTGGATTCGGTTCGAATATCTACCGTCGCGGACATTCCAGGACGCAGTTTATTAATCTTTTCGATAATGGCAATTTTTATTTCAAAATTTGTTAATTCTTCCTGGGTTCCCCTACCCCGGGTTGTGGCGGTATGGGCAATTTCTGTTACCACACCCAGAAAAGTTGTATCGGGAATGGCGTCAATTTCAATATCAGTAGTATCACCCTCATCGATTAAAACAACATCATTCTCATCTATTTCGGCTAAAACTTCCATTTTTGAAAGGTCAGCCAATGTCATAATCACATCCGCCTGAAACATGGAACCGAGCGCGATTTCTCCGACTTCTTTATTTACTTTGGTTACCACACCCGCAAGAGGAGAGTAAAGCCGGGTTTTTTGAAGATCGTCTTCAGCCTGCGTCATACTGGCAAATGTTTGTTCCAACTCACTTTCCGCCAGCTTCAAATTTGCCTCGGCATTTTCCAGATCAGCTTTTGATGATAGTTGTTTGTTAAACAGGTCCTGTGCCCGCTGATAATCATTCTTTGCCTTAGTTAATCTTGCCTCGGCAGCTTTCTTATTCGATCCCGCTCTATCAACAGCTGCCTGCAGTTTCGTACGATCTAGCTCAACGAGCAACTGTCCTTTCTCAATTTTATCACCTTCTTCAACATAAAGTCCGACAATTTCCGCGCTGACATTCGCTGATATTTTAACCTCAACTTCAGGCTGGACTTTGCCCGGACCAGATACGACCTGAACAATATCGCCGCGCGTTACTTTTTCAACGGTCACCGGAATCTCTCCACCTTTGCCTTTTTTTAAATTCAATATAACAAATACAGCAAGGACAAGAACAGCTCCAATGATAATAATTAATTTTTTATTTTTTTTCATTTAAATCACTCCCTAATATATTTCAAATCTACATTTACCAGGTCAGTTGTCCCATTGCCAGGTCAAGTGCGGTAACAGCATACTTATAATCATAAATTGCCTGGATACGATTCACTTTCGCGCGGGTCAACGAACTTTGCGCGATTAATTGTTCTATTAGCGTTCCGGCGCCGATTCTGTATCGTTCACTTGCCAACCGAAAATCCTCTTCTGCAGAAACCACATTTTCTTTGGTTACCTCAAGATTTTCCAGTGCTTTTTCAATTTCCAATTCCGCAATCTTCACATCCAGCGTAACCCGCCGTTTTGCTTGTTCCAGATCAGCCTCTGCTGATATTACTCCGGCTTTCGCTTTTTGTACGCCAGCGCTATTTTTCAAGCCATTGAATATATTTATACTCAGGTTCAACCCAAATGTAAATGAATCAAATTCATCAATATCCTTCTTGCTCTGCGGAAATTGAACATCCCACCAACTATACCTGCCAAAAGCAGCTAAATTTGGATAATAGGTTGAACGGCTATATTTAACATTTGCCCTGGCGCTTTTCATATTATTTTGAGCAACTTTATAATCCAAGCGGTCATTTAATGCCCGATGGACAGCTTCGTCAAAATTCTTCTTCAAAGCTTTAGCTGTGATTTCGCCAGATTCGGCAACTAATTCTATAGGAGTTGTAATTTCAATTCCCAGTGTATAGTTTAATTCGGTCTTTGCTTTTACGACATTATTCCGCGCGTCCACTAATGCCAGCTTATCCTGCCCCATGCGAACTTTTTGCTGGTAAACTTCAGCCCTTGAAGTAGAACCGATTTTCTCCATTTCCTGGATACGGTTCAATTCTTCCTGACTCGTGTTGAGCGCTTCCTCAGCGACTTTCAAAAGTTGCTGCTGTTTCAGAACATTGTAGTATTTAAATTTCACATCGAGAATCACTGTCTGCTGCGTCCATTTAAGTGTAAATCTTGAGTTATCTCTTGCTGCTTTATTCATTACATACGACGCGTAGTTTCCAAATCCGGTGAAAATTGGCTGGTTCAATTCAACCTGGTAATAATATGACTCCTTTGAAGATACAAATTGATCAAAACGGATTGTATTCCATTCCGAGTCCCTCATACTCCAACCCGAATAACCATTTACCGAAGGTAGAAAATTTCCCCTGGCTGATTTGAAATCTGCTGCTGCCATTGTGGCTGAGCTTTTCGCGGAAACAATGGTCGTATTATTTTTCAACGCGATTTGAATGCAGTCATCCAATGTAAGCTTTTTAACTTCCTGTGAAAAAATCGGCACATTCAGGTTCATTACAAACAAAATTGTGACGAATAGTATTAAAGTAGATCTTTTCATAACATCACTCCTGTTCAACTTTTAAACTTAATCTATGATGTAGTTGATTTTATGCAATTGTTTGGGTAAAGTTTTGCAATTGATTCGACATTGAATTACATGTTAATGTATGTAAAATAGTGCGATATTAGGGTAAACCGATCACATGGCTATTTAGCAAATAGAATATCAAAATTATTGACCGGATAACAAGATCACTAAGGATATACTGGATTATTTTTATTTGATCTTGTACACATGGCTACGCGATTAATTTGATATATATTTTTTGGGGACCAAAATTCTATGAATCTATATAATTCTGAAATCCCGTCATTTTTTTTATGTTTAATTATTGAAAACTGGCCTGTGATTGATTACTTATTAAGTTAGTCCCAAATATTGAATTCAAAAATCGAAAAACTCCGGGCCTCGCAAAGTAAAAGCAAGGCATATCAACAGTATCATCTTCATTTTTTAAAATATTTGTGAAAGCCCAACTGTTATGACTACTGTAATTAAAAACAATACTGCCATCGTTATACCGGCTTTTTTTATGGTGAATTTGTAAATCACAGCAAAACCGATTGCCAAAACAGCATATTGCCAGATAGCAAATAAATCAAAAGAATTGAGGACTTTGAATAAGAGGGTCTCTGACTCTTCCGGATTTAGTAATAATGCCAGGCTAAAATGAACATCAGCACTTTCTCGAAGCATTATGACTAATGATTTAAGCGCCAATCCAAGCGTACCAATTAGTGAGGCGTAAATGTAAACAGAAAACATTTTTATATAAGTTGTCTGC
>NBLI01000218.1 GCA_002084535.1 Candidatus Zhuqueibacterota bacterium 4572_119 | reverse complement strand
AAATTGGATACCAGCTTAATACGCCATATCCGCCAATGGTCTCCCAATGCAGAGTAATCTCGTATTTCCCCTTGGCGCTGTGCAGCAAAGCAGCCGCCTGATAGATACCGCCAAAAATATTTACATTTCTGGGATCAGTCCAGAGCTCCCCGTCCCAAGTCCAGACCGCGCTAACATTATAAGCGTCCAGCATCAACATCGAAGGGCAGTCATTCCCCAGCATTTCCCTGATTTTCAAAGGAGCTTCCTCGTACCAGATTGTTCTGTCCATAATCAGATCGTTTGAATCATCGGGATGCCATGACAGAAATATATTGCACGAAACAAAATCCAGGGATTCCGGTCCATCAGGTTCGCTTAACACATAATTCGCCCAATGCCCGTTTTCCCAGCCACCAAAAGCGGACGGTCCTCCGCACAAAACATTGGGATCAACGCTTTTAATTTTATTTGCCGCTCTTATAAAAAGCTTTGCCGCGTCGCTGAAATGGATGTAATAATCCCTGTCCGGGTACATCATATTCGGCTCATCAAAAACAATGACCATGTCAATTTTATCCTGATAGCGGTTGATAAGGCTTTCCGCGGCATTCTCCCATTCTGCTAATCCTTCAGAGTGGTTCCACCAGGGATTGTCCGGTGTGCCGACAAACCACTCTTTGCACTCCTCCAAACAGACCGCCGGTTTATAATCCAAGTTCAATACTTCATCAATTTTTTCATCAAGTTCCGCCCAATCCCAAATTCCCGGCGCCGGATGAAAATCCGCGACACGCGCCCAGATTCTCACTCTTTGTATATTGAGTTTATCCAGTTTGGTTACCGCGTTCGCGTCATTGTAGGTATTGGAATGATATTGTATTCCATGAAAATCCGCGGGTAGGGTATGATGAATTTCATCGCTAACAGTTATGGTAAATTCCTGTGAGAATAAAACAGTCACGTTTATCATTAAAAACAAAAGAATACAACCATTTCTAAAAAAGGTCATCAATATCTCCACTCTGATTAAAACTGAACAAGCCAGATAAATCGTCGCTCGTCCCGGGATTGTTTAGCGAATGAACAGCAAGATATTTTGGTGCTTATAGAGGATAGTGAAAATGAATTAACCTGAAATATTCATTCACCTCGAAGTAGGAACCTTTTGGCTCAATCCCTGACCATATCATAACTTTTTATCCGATATTTTTTTATAATTTTGCATTTGAGAAAAAAAAGTGAGCGATTAATCCTGCTATCGGTGGAAAAATTAATACTGAAGCAATCCGGATTAAAGTGAATTTCCAGCCCAGTATTCCAACTTCCATCGGTAACCTACCAACAGCCCACAGCGACCAACCGGTCAAAAACGCCACCATGGTTCCAATGCTTGCTCCGGATTTCAGCAGACCTGCCACGATTGGCAAGCTGACATACGGTCCACCCGGAGCCAATCCTCCCGCGATAGATCCGACCAAAATTCCGCGAATACCGGATTCAGCGCCAATCCATTTCGACAACAATTCTCTGGGCAAAAGAATTTGCACCATTCCCGCCACAATAAACGCGAAAAGCAATAACGGAAGAATCTGAATAATCATGGTTGAAGCCGATTTTAAACCAACGATATGCTCACCTTGCCCTCGATTATAACCAATAAAAATTAACACAAGCGCCAGAATACCCATAATGATAGTCGGGATTAGCATTTTTGATTTACTCCTTTTAGCAGCCAAAATTGATTCCTATCAAAAAATTAGTATAAATGTTATTCTTTTCTTACGTTTCTAATGGGGAATCTGTACCCAATAAAATTTAATGGCGTCCAGATTTCTCACCCGCGTCGTGGTAACCGATCACAGGGTATTAACAAATACATTTGATTTTTTCCCACTCACAGTTCAATGTCAAATGCACACCAATATCCAGTCCGGGATTTTCCCTTTCTGACAATTGGAATGTAAATATTGTCCGTTGTATTTTCAATGCTCTTACTTTTAAAAAAGAATCTTAAATTCAGTTCTATTGTTTTCCATAAACATTGATAATAAATGGAATATTAACTCGAAATCAAGGTTTCCCACCACGAACGAATACGATCGGCGTAATTTCCCTGCACCATCACCAGGTGATTCCCCAATGGACTTTGCAGCAAATCTTTTACGTTGCCACCATGTGTAAGCTTAATTTCTACTTGCGTACGGCAAAGATTTTTTGCGTCACCAGCCTGGAGTATTTCTCCTTCAGCCAACCAAATTTTATCCATTGCTTTGCCGCCAATCCGAAGCACTGTAACCGGTCCGGATGGGAACCTGCCCTGAATACCCACGCTTAAACCGGACTCGAAATGCGAACGTAGTTTATATTCCTTAACCATACACTTCGCTACTGTACAGTGTGCCATCCAGAATGTGTCGCGTGAAATATCTACTTGTGCCGGATTTGCCATCCAGGAGTTTTGCTTGATAAGTTTATGTACCAAGAGCATTCCCAGTGTGCTTACCAAATCTCCTTCACATCCAGCAGGAATCCCCTCATCGTTTAACTGGGCTAAAGCAAAACAGCCGGTTGTTTTTAGCTTTAGGATCAGATCAAAGCAGCGCAGCGTAATTGCGTCAAGATTATATTTCGTAACCAATTGTTTCATTGCTAAATAAACCCGAACAGCATCTTTCAGCTCAACCTGCGAAGGTTCTCTTAATTCTAAAGCCCCGGAAAGTAAAGATTCCAAAATTGGTTCAACGGCTTCGTTTGGTACTGTTTGAATAAGCTGGTAAAGTTCGTTTAACTCAATTGGTACGACTTCCGGTCCCCAGACCTTTTGTACTGTGGCAGGATTTGGGCTGCTGGCAACGAGCCAGTCTGACGGCGCGCCCACTAAACCAATTCGTGATTCCTGAAGTCCGTATTTAACTTCAAGATCAAATACCGCGGATTTAATCTTTTCCAGCCCAACCTTATCATTTGGACCATTAAGATAGAAAATGTTGCCTTTTTCGCCGTCTTGTTGAAGACGCCCCAAAACCTCAAGTGCGGCAGGTAGTGAGTTGTTACCTGGATGAGCGATGAGATAAACCGGTTCAGCGGGTGCGTGTTTGAAACGATTCGCCCTGCTATTTAGAATTTTTTGTTCTGTACCACCAGTGACAACAAAATAAAAAAGAGGCGCTCGATCTGATATTTTTTGGGTGTTCCACTGTTGACCCCCTAAATTTTCTAAAGGTGGGATATAATCGGCAATCAATTGGTCAAGTTCTTTCTTCTGCAAAAAGGATGCTATCGGGATAAAACCAAAGCGTGTATCTACCTCGTTTTCATTTGATTTATTTGATAGAGAGGAAAAATCCGATGGATTAGTTGTGGAACCTGAAGGTGGATTTCGAAAAGAAAGTCCAAATGGCAAACTGAGGAGTGACGCAAAATTTATTTTTAGAAAATCTCTGCGATTAAAAATATGCATGATTTTAATCCTTTGATTTACAGTTAAATTGATTTACTTGCTAAAGGCTCAGTAATCGCCGAAAAGAAGACATGTCTTCTCCGTGCGCATGCGCATTGTAATCATAATATAATATAAAACAAATTATTAAGATGTCAATAAAAATTTTCCGCGCCCTGCAAAATGCTGCTCATTGAAAAATCAAATTTCACTATTAAGAGATAGTGATTCACCGTGAAGGCTTTATCATTCACTTCGGAGATATCAGTATTCACTAACAGCAACATTGGATATAAAACCAGAGACGAGCATTCCATATTTCCAGAGCTTGCTTATTTATTCCCAGATAACATTTTCCTGTTGACATTTTGCCTGATTTTGTTAATTTAAAGAAAAAGCAATTGTTTTATATTATTCATTCCCGAATGAACACAATAAAATAAATTATAACAATCGTCCTTAACGTGGAGTTAAAATGAATAAAAAATTCAAAATATGGCGGGACAAAAACGGTATCCCTCATGTGGAAGCTGCTAATCTCTTTGATCTTTACCAGGGTTTTGGTTATGCCCATGCCACTGACCGCGGCATGCAAATGCTGCTCATGCGTATTCTCGGACAGGGGCGAGTCTCTGAATTGCTGGACGCCAGTGAAGAATCCCTGAACATCGATATATTTTTCCGCAAGATGAACTGGGCAGCGAACATAGAAGAAGAGCTGGCAAAATTGAACCAACAGGAAATACGGTGCCTGGATTCTTACTGTGATGGAATCAACAGCGTTCTTAATGAAAAAATACCCTGGGAATTCAAACTGCTGGGCTACAAATATGAGCAATGGAAGAAGGA
Source organism: Candidatus Zhuqueibacterota bacterium 4572_119 (assembly GCA_002084535.1). Taxonomy (GTDB): domain Bacteria; phylum Zhuqueibacterota; class Zhuqueibacteria; order Thermofontimicrobiales; family Thermofontimicrobiaceae; genus NBLI01. The sequence goes on along the minus strand of NBLI01000218.1, from coordinate 1,391 downwards.
AGACTGCATCGCGCTTTCAAGAATGATTGGCTACCTGACCCTGGCGCAATCTCAGGCGGAAATGGAGCGGTTGTTTGTGGAAATGGTACAGGCTGGGTTATCAAAAGAAAAATTAGACGAGATCTTTCCAAATATCTTAGGCGGACTGGACATCGAGCTGATCAAAAAGGTAAAACTTCCGGAACGGATCATTCCTCCAAATTTACTCTGGGGAATTGGCGCGCCGCGAATGATGGCTTCCAATAACTGGGTTATCAGTGGAACGAAAACTGATTCAGGCGAAGTAATTGTCGCTAACGATCCGCATTTGGAAGCTAACCGACTCCCCAATGTCTGGTGTGAAATAGCCCTGAAAATAAAGGACAGGTTTATGATGGGCGGAACCATGCCCGGTCTTCCCGGAGTACTCGCAGGAAGAACCAATGACATTGCCTGGGGCGCCACCTACTCCTTTGCCGATGCGGTTGATTCATGGATTGAAAAATGCAAGGATGGAAAATATTATCGTGAAGGAAAAGCCCAATGGATCGATTTCAACAAGCGAACGGAAATAATTAAGAGAAAGAAGAAGGACCCGGTTGAAGTTACTTTTTATGAAAATGATCACGGCGTTTTGGATGGCAATCCGTTTGAGGAAGGGTATTACCTGGCGACAGATTGGGCAGCTAATAAGTCCGGTGCAAAATCCTTTTCCGCTATTTTCAAAATCAGAGAAATCAAATCGACGGCAGAAGCAATGGACACGCTGGGTGAACTGGAAACCAGTTGGTATTTTGTTATTGGTGATAAAAAGGGGAATATCGGGTTTCAGACGACAGGCAAACTGCCCAAACGGAAAAAAGGAGTAAGTGGATTTGTGCCCCTGCCCGGCTGGAAATCCGACAATAACTGGTCAGAATTTTTAAGCGTGAAAGAGCTGCCCAGGATTTTGAATCCGAAACAGGGATTTTTTGTTACAGCTAACCAGGCTTTGAATGAATTTGGTAAAACTAATCCTATCAATATGCCCATGGGCAGGTACCGCGCGGATCGAATTACCAATTTGTTGGCAAACGGTGACAATTTTACAATTGATGATATGTACAAAATGCATTACGATGTCTATTCACTGCAGGCGGAATATTTTATGAAAATTTTAAAACCGCTTTTGCCTGACACTCCACAGGGGAAAATTTTGCGGGAATGGGATTTGAAATATACCGCTGATTCCAAAGGCGCTTTTTTGTTTGAAAATTTTTACACGGCGCTTTACAGAGAGGTTTTTGGTAAAGCGGATTTTGGTGAGCAGGTGATTGAATTCCTGCAAAAGGAATGCGGTACCTTTATCGATTTTTATGAAAACTTTGACCGAATTCTGCTTTCGAAAAGATCATCCTGGTTTGGAGGAAGGA
>NBLI01000217.1 GCA_002084535.1 Candidatus Zhuqueibacterota bacterium 4572_119 | reverse complement strand
AATAGTAAAAATAAAAAAATAACTAATAGCAAAGCTGCTATTGTTGCTTTTTCAATATTCTTCGGATAAGAATCTTCTTTTAAAAATCGAAGCAATCTTTCCCCTTGCGGAATGTTCTTTGGAAGTTCATATCCGCTATCATAAAATTAAGACTAAAGTTATCACTTTTTTTCAATCACTACCCGGACAAACTATAAATCACGCTCAAATAATCTCAAACAGCTTATTTTTAATCCAGCCAACATTTCCATCAGCCAACCGTATCTTTGCCCAATTTCCCTGGATGTCTTCTACTTTGAACTTAACTCCTTCATGCAGTGAAAAAAGAACAGTCCCATCTTCAGCCGGTGAACCGGTAACATCTACTTTTTCGCTGAGTAAAATCGCGTATTTAACGGTACTGTTTTCATGTACACGGATTAAGAACAAAGAAGCCATCAAAATTAAAACAATAGCAACTGGCACAATAATAATTTTTGCAAATCGCTGTATGCTTCTTTTGCGGATTAAAATTCTTATTACAATTAAAAAGGCAAAACTAAAATATAAACAGAGCGTTAACCAGGTGACTGTTTTCATTCCAAAAAAATATTTGACTTTATTCACAGATTTCACCAATGGCGGCGTTACAATATTGTCAACTGCTCTTGTATTGGCTAATTCAAGATTAAATATAACATCCTCATTTTCAGGATTTAGTTCGTAAGCGCGTTCATAGTTCAGAATTGCTTTTCCCAATTTCCCGGTTTTATAATACGCGTTACCAAGATTATAATAGAGTTGCCAATTGGCATAACCGTTCTGAATTATCTCTTCGTAGCTCAATATTGCTTCGTCATATTTGTTATCCTGGAAATATTTATTTCCCCGCTCATATAAAAATGTATTGTGATCAGCGAAGATTAAATTTATATTGCAGAATAAAACAAATGGAATAATTATTAAAGCAATAAAATATTTCCTAAATCCTAATTTCATAAAATTTAATTCCATGATTTTAACAAACGCTGTTTTTCTCATTATTAAATCACTTTCTCCAGCGAAATAATTGCCTGTTTTGCTTCACCAAAAAATGTTTTCATTTCCACAAATCCTCCCGAAGATGGGGCAAATCTCTGGTAATCACAGGTTTGTAAACATGAGATATATTTCTCAATTACATCCACGCTCACGTTTTTCTCTTTCATCAAATCTTCCACTTCATCGGTGATTATTCCTGCCGCTGAAATATTTAATTTATCCCCAAGAAATCCCATTAAGGCGTTCGCTATTTCCGCGTAATATTCTTTCTGAGTCCGTTCATTCAGCAATTTATTTGCTTTCGAGAGCCGCTTCATCGCGATTTGATTTGCTTTCCGGCTGCGCGCGTAAGCGATATTACCGCTCAGCTTATTCAGATGCCTACGATAAAACCAGGCAGAAATAACTGCCGCGACCGGAATTAATAGTAAAATCACGAAATAAAAACTGGTATAAAAATGAGAAGCGATCCTGTCAAATTGCGGTTTACCCAGCTGTATAAAGCGAATATCTTTACCCAAATACTTCACATCTTCTTTTGACCGCCCACCTGCGAATACGGTAAAGTCATCATCGGATTTTTCAACATTCACAACGATCTCTTTTGTTCGAAGTGTCCTGTATTGCTTTTTCTTCAAGTCGAAGTAAACAAGCTCAACAGGCTTAATTTTTTGCAGCCCCGGATGTCTGGGCACAAGCACATATTCATAAACTTTGCTTCCACTGACGCCATTTAAATTCCGGTTAATTTTGGAAGTAACTTTGGGTGGATATTGCTCAAAATCATTTGGTAATTTTATCTTTGGCTCAGGTATCATTTTCACATTGCCGCTGCCGGCGATTTCTATCATTAGCGCGATCGCCTCATTTGCCTTAACCTGGGTTTTGTCAATAAATGAGGAGATTTCAAACCTGCCGACCAAACCGGAAAATTTTTTCGGTGTTGCCATTTCCGGGAGCGGTTTGACGTTTATGGTTATTGGTTTTGAATTAACCAATTCCCTCACACTTCTCCCAAAAAAGGGATCGTCAAAAAAACTGTCAAAAATAGACCGGCGACGTGTTTGCACCCGTACATTGCATTCAATCTCCATGGGACCAATCGTCTTTTTTCCGGCATCTGTCGGAAATAAAGTCATTCGCTTTATTTCCGCGACACGATATTTTTGCCCATTTAATACTTGTTCAGTAACCTGGGGCTGATTTCCGATCTCATATTCTTCAACCCAAAATCCTGAAGTATTTGGAAGTTTGGTAATTCCGTATTGAGTTACAGAAACTTTTGTATAAATTTTGAAAGAAATTACCAGTGGCTCATTAACATAAATGTTTCTTTTACTGACTTCTGCTTTTAAAAAGAGGTTCTCTTTCGTAACCGCGTTTGATGTTTGATTTTGAGTGGAGGGAGCTTGCCTCGTTTTTTGTTGCTGAGCAACCTTGACAATTTCAACCTGGATTGGACTGGATTTGTAGTCTTTACCTTTGTATTTAACCAAAACAGGCGGAATTGTGAATTTCCCTAAAGTCACCGCGCGAAATATGTAGGAATGTGATTTGGTAATTGATACCGTACCCCCGGTCATTTGAATATTTTGATTTGTGCCTGAGCTGCCCATGTAAACAGCAAAATCGCCCAAGTCCGGAACCTGAGGATCATTTATGAAATTTGCTTTTGCACCCGAAATATTTATCGTCAAAGTAAAATTCTGATCAAGTCCAATCGTTGTTTTATCAACGGTAGTCTCAAGCTTGAGATCTTGAGCAGAGGCGGGATAAAACAAGCCTATGATTATGTTCCTGTTTTTTTTGCTGGTCTTCTTGTTCTTTCTGATCTTGCTCTTTATTTTGCTGTTGCTGCTGTTGTTCCTGCTGCTGCTGATCTTGTTGTTGGTTTTTCTGTTTTTGAGCCTGGTCTTTTAATTTAGCTCTGACAAACTCAAGATTGTATTTCGCGTCTTCATCTTCGGGATTTAACTTCAAAGATTGGGTGTACATTAAAATACTTTCCGGTAATTTATTCATGCGGTACAACGTATTGCCCATATTATAATAAGCCTGCGCCTGCATATTGATATCGTCTGCTGATATGCTCTTTTCAAAATCTTTAATCGCCTCTTCAAACTTTTTTTTCTTATATTGCGCGTTGCCAATATTAAAATGAATCACCGGATTTTCAGGATTATTCACCAATGCGTCACGATATTTATTATTGGCTTCATCATATTTCTCTTCAAGAAATAATTTATTTCCCTCTAACACCTGTTTTCTTCCGGACTGAGCAAAAACTAATAGTGGCAGCAAAATTATGAAATTAATTAGCAAAATGAATTTCCATTTAAACATATTAAAATCTCCCTAACCACTCGGTTTTAACTTTTTTTCGTTCAGAAATAAAGAACTCCAAAACCAGCACAATAATTACAATAATAAGTAAATACTGAAATCTGTCTTCAAATTGTGAAAACTTCAGTGACGCCAATTCCTTTTTTTCCATTTTTGATATTTCTTCATAGATTTTGTCCAACTCGTCTTCTCCGCCGGTGGCGCGAAAATATTTCCCGCCGGTCTGCAAAGCGATTTTCTCAAGGGTCAATTCATCCAGTTTGCTGGTTACAACCTGACCCTGCCTGTCTTTCTTGAATCCCATATTTCTACCGGATTCAGAATAAAGCGGGATAGCGAAACATCAGTGGCAACAAGAATATCAACACCTTCACGTTTCACCTGCTCTAACTTTGTTCCAATCTGCGGCTGCGCTAAACTCAAGACCATAAAAAAAACAGCAGTAACGATAAGGCTCGCCTTTAAGACCTGCCTGTTTTTGCTAATTGAAAGTGTTAGTTTTTGTACTAATTCAAGATTGCCAAATCTACTCAAAGCTTTTTTCTTCCAGCGAAAAACAAGTATAAAGAAAAAAATGAGCAATGGAATTAGCCATAATAAATGTAAATATAATTGATTACCAAACCGAATCATTACTTTCCCGTTCTAAACTTTTTTATGAAACATTAGATAATTGATGTTTATTTATTTGATAAAATCGATTTTAAAAATGCTGACATCACAAATTTCGCCAATCATGTCATAGACCGATATATCTTATTGGCTTTCATAAATTAATTTAAATAAAATTTATTTTTTTTCGCGTAATTAGCGCAATTAGCGGTTTTAAAAAAACGGTATAATTATCATTCAAAATCAAGGAATTTTTCTAAATCTTGTATTCGCCAAAATAATTTCCAGCAAAAGTATAACTAATGCCGCGGCTAAAAAATTCACGAATAATTCAGTGTACCTGGTAAATTCCTTAACTTCTATTTTTGTTTTCTCTAATTCACCAATTTCTATATATATTTTTGCTAAACTCTGTTTATCCGTGGCACGATAATATTGCCCACCGGTGATTTCCGCGATTTTCTTCAGTACATCTTCATCTATATCCACCTTCATCGGAACGTAGCGTTTTCCCAGAAAAGGATCATCAACCGGGTACAAAGCTTCCCCATGCTTTCCAGCGCCAATCGTATAAATTCTCACATTTAGAGTTTTGGCAATTTGCGCGGCGGTTACTGGGTCCAGTTCACCACGGTTATTTCTTCCGTCTGTTAACAGGATAACAACTTTGCTTTTTGCCTTACTGTTTTTAAGCCTGTTGACACAATTCGCGATGGACATGCCAATGGCAGTTCCATCTTCAATCATACCAATTTCTATCTCTTTAAGAAATTTTAACAAAATACCATAGTCAAGTGTTAAAGGACACTGGGTAAAACTTTTACCGGAAAATACAACCATGCCGATCCGGTCATTGGTTCTCTCCGTTATAAATTGACCAGCGACTTCTTTAGTAACATCGAGACGATTTTTATGCCGGGCTAAATCTTCTGCCAGCATACTGCTGGAAACATCCATTGCCAGGATTATATCAATTCCTTCGGTAATTATCTTTTCTTCTTTTGTCCCTGACTGGGGACGCGCGAAAGCAATAATAAGCAGGGATATTGTCAACAACCGCAACAGAAATAAAATATGCCGGTATTTTTTTGATGGTGTCGAGCTGATAGATTTAATGTTTCCCAAATTAGAAAAACGCAGCGTACCACTGGCGCTACCCGTTTTTCTCAAATACCAGATGAACATCAGAGGTATTAAAATAAACAAAAAAAGAAATTCAGGATTAGCGAATCTTATCATTTTCCCCCTCCTGCTTTTCCTGTTTTGGAAAAGTCATCAGCATCATTCAAATCAGTGACCGCTTCACCGGGTTCCTCCTTTTTATCCACAACTTCTATCGACACATTTTTTTCCGTTTCATCCTGTTCCGCTGTAAAAATCAATTTTGTTTGTTCAATAATTTTAAAAGCAAGTTTTGTGGTATTTTTGTTAGCGGTTTTGTTTGGTTTGTATTTGGCGAACTTTACTAAATCACACTGGTTAAGAAATTTTTCAACCTCGTTACATACCTCCGGTTCAACTTCTGATTCCTTCATGGATTCAATGAGTTGATGTGTGGTCATTTCCAGAGCGATGATAAAAAACCTGTCTTCAATATACTGGCGAATAATTTCTGAAATTCGGATATAATATTCTTTGGTTTCACCTTTTTCCAGCAATTGCTCCTGGATTAATTTTTCCAATTCTTCGATGGCAGTTTCATGGGGAGGTCGTGTAGGTTTCTCCCGCCGCGGAATTAATGATTTGCCCTGCTTACGGCGTTTCAAATAAATAAAAACCAGAACAATCACCAGAAGGACGAGCAGTCCTGCCACCGCGAATCGAATTGTTCTCCACCAATTTTTGGGAATTTCCAATGGTGGTTTTATGTCCCTGATATCGCCTTCCTCGCTGGCAACCAAACTCTCAACTGTGATTTTCAGATTCTCTGTCGTTAAATCTTTCCAAACGGAATCTTCCCCAACACGGTAGCTGACGGTAACAGGAGGAATTTGGTAATCTCCAATATCATAAGTAGAAATAATATATTCCCGCACCTGAATTATTTGACCATCTTTTTTCGATGGCTCGGAGTCAACATAATCACGAATTTCAAAAGCCCCCAGGTTCGCGCCCAGATCAGGCATTTGAATTTCAATATTCTCATCGCTGGTAACCACAATGGAATATTTGATTAAGTCCCCGATGGTAATTTTATTCCGGTCAACTTTTGCTTCCAGCAGTACTGTTCCGCCTTGCGCAAATAATTTTCCCGACAACAATATTGTCAATATATGTAAAAACAAAAAATATTTTAAAATTTCTTTTCTAACCATCCGCATAAACCTCAAAGCACTCTTCCTGTTATCTCCATTTTTCTTGATCTGTAAAATAGTCAAATCTAAAAAGGTAATAATCAAACATTTTCCAATCAATAAAATCCGCTTCTATCAAAGTTTTACCCGAATAATTTATGATCAGCAGTAAAATACCTGTTTTTAGAAAGGACTCATTGTTGAAAAATTTATTTCAATTTATTTTCATAAATCTTTACACCTTCAGCGCGCATAAGCTTTGACGCCAATTCTTCGTAAACCTGTTGCTGCTTTTCCATTGCCAAATCCTGCGCGACCTGTTGCTGAACTTCCTGTAACGATTTCTCGCGTTTTACGTTACCTTCTTTGTCCTTTTCCACATACCTGTCCTTATTGGCTTTATAATAAAGCTCAACATCAGAAAGCTCAATGTTTACTTTGCTGGCAATCTCCTCCTGTAAATATTTTTGTACCATAATATTTTTTTTCGCCTGATATGCAGCTTCCACAACCTCGCTGTCTTTTTCAAGTCCCTGTCGTATTGCTGAATCGTACAATAAATCTGTTAAAATATACTGTTTTAAAAATTCAATTTTACGGCTTTTGTCTTGGTATTGAGAACGTATTGAAGGCGGCAGTTGGCTCAATTCAAAATCAATATCACCCTGCGTAATTTGTTTGGTACCTATAACAGCAACCACAGCGCCCGGTCGTTTTTTTGCTATTTTTTCCGGTTCCAGCGCGGTAGATTCTTTCAAAGTTTGTTGTGCGTTTTCAGGTCTGCCCAATCGCTCCTCACAAGCTACGATCTGTTTATCAATGGAACGCTTGAGCTCTTTTTTGGGATTGAAGTACCTGGCGCGAACATAAAACGCCAACGCATTTTCATAATCTTTCAACCGCTCAAAATAAATATCTCCAACAGCGTAGCTGATATTTACCTGTTCCTCATCACTTAATTTGTAGTTTTGCAGGTAGCGGGTATATTCTTCAGCAGATTGCTCGAACAACTGCCGGTTGTAAAGTTCATTCGCAAAATTGCGGGCTTTTTCTTTACTTATATTGGGTTCAATCTGTTGATTACATCCGGCAATTACAACCGAAAAGATAATGATAATTAGAAGCAACACCCGTCTCATTTTCATACCACCTTCCAATATTTTTTTTAATTGAATCTTATATTTTATTGCTATTCCATTGATTAAATCATGCGGTTTTACCAAATTCGACATGTACTTTTATTATTTAAATATTAATGAGTCCATTCT